>NZ_NSDH01000027.1:0-2699 GCF_002289525.1 Bacillus sp. 7705b
AAAAAAATCTCCTTTCTATCGTATTGTTGTAGCAGATTCTCGTTCACCGCGTGACGGCCGTTTCATCGAAACAGTCGGCACTTACAACCCGGTTGCAAAACCAGCGGAAGTAAAAATCGATGAAGAGCTTGCTCTTAAATGGCTTCAAACTGGAGCGAAACCATCTGATACAGTTCGCAACTTGTTCTCTAGCCAAGGAATCATGGAAAAATTCCACAACGCTAAACAAGGCAAGTAATGACTGATCAACACTTGGAAGATTTGATTGTCACGATTGTGACGCCGCTTGTTGATCATCCAGATGACATTCGGGTCATAAGAGAAGAAACCGATCAAAAGATTGCGCTGCGCTTATCTGTTCATAAGTCAGATACCGGTAAAGTTATCGGGAAGCAAGGCCGGACTGCAAAAGCGATTCGAACAGCTGTATTTGCAGCTGGCGCACAGTCTTCTAAGAAAGTTCAATTTGAAATATTTGACTAAAAGGGAGAGGGCCGGCACCTCCCCTTTTTTTACACGCAAAAAACGGGTAAACTGATAGAAGATAAGACAAGATAGAAAAGTCTGGTCTTGAAAAAGTTTTAAAAGCAGGGAGCTTGGTGCGATGCAAATTATTCACCGTGTAGCCGTTATGCAAGTCTTAACCGAGCGCAGCAAAGAAAAGCTTTTATCTACTTTCACAGAAAAGAAGCAAATGCTTGAACGAGAATGCAGCCAGCTCTATTTTCAGCTTAGAAAACATGAAAAAGAACAGCAGAACCCAGATGTAATTGAACAATTTAAAAAGGCAATAGAAAAACGAAAAGATAATATGAAAATGATCGATTTTCAAATTACCCAAGTACATACATTACCGCTTGGCAGTGAAATGAAAGAAAAGGAAATCGATGCGCTGCTGACCATTGAAGTCGGAGATGACTGGCATGAGAAAACAGCAGCAAACACCATCGTCATAAAAGACGGAACAGTAATTGAAATTCGCCAGAGGTGATCATATGACAAAGCGATGGTTTAATGTCGGTAAAATTGTAAATACCCACGGAATTAAAGGCGAGGTGCGGGTCATTTCAAAAACGGATTTTGCCGAAGAACGGTACAAGCCGGGCAACACGCTGTATTTGTTTATAGACGGACGCCAAGAACCGATAGAGGTAACGGTAAACACGTACAGGCTGCATAAGCAATTTCATCTGCTGCAGTTTAAAGAAAGACAAAGCCTAAATGAAGTAGAGGAACTGAAAAACGCCATCATCAAAGTTCCTGAAGAGGATTTGGGTGAGCTGAATGAAGGAGAATTTTATTTCCACGAAATTATCGGCTGTGAAGTTTTTACCGAAGAAGGCGAACTGATCGGAAAGGTGAAAGAAATTTTAACACCGGGAGCCAATGATGTATGGGTAATCGGGCGTAAAGGTAAAAAAGACGCGCTGATCCCTTACATTGAATCAGTCGTCAAACAGATTGATGTCAGCGAAAAGAAAATTGAGATTCAACTCATGGAAGGATTAATAGACGAATGAAAATCGATTTTTTGACGCTGTTTCCTGAAATGTTTGAAGGGGTGCTCGGTTCATCCATTCTTCAAAAAGCCCAAGAAAAAGAAGCAGTGCAGTTCCAGATCGTCAATTTCCGGGAGTATTCTGATAACAAGCATAATACAGTGGATGATTATCCTTACGGTGGCGGAGCAGGTATGGTTCTGAAGCCTCAGCCTGTTTTTGACGCGGTTGAGGATCTGGCCTCAAAAGCCGACAGTCCGCCGCGCGTTATCCTCGTCTGCCCGCAAGGTGAGCGTTTCACACAAAAAAAAGCCGAGGAATTGGCAAAGGAAGAGCATTTGCTGTTTATCTGCGGTCATTATGAAGGCTATGATGAGCGAATCCGCGAGCATTTGGTGACAGATGAAATATCAATTGGCGACTTCGTTCTGACAGGCGGTGAGCTGCCTGCGATGATGATTGCTGACAGTGTCGTCAGGCTGCTTCCGGGTGTGCTTGGCAAAGAGGCTTCCCACATAGAGGATTCGTTCAGTACGGGGCTCTTGGAGCATCCGCATTATACAAGACCGGCAGATTATAAAGGTTTAAAAGTGCCTGAAACACTTCTATCAGGAAACCATGCTAAAATCAAAGAATGGCGGAATAAAGAATCGATCAGAAGAACCTATTTAAGACGCCCGGATCTTCTGAAAGACTATCCGCTTACAGAGCAAGAAAGAAAATGGATTTCTGAATGGGAAAAAGAATAGATTTTATTGCATAGGCTATGAAATTGTGATAAGATACTACTTGTGGCTTGAACGGGCTTATCCGTTGAAAGCTTGAAAACGATGTTCCGCTGTGCCGGGTTTTGAGGCCAAGAGCATCTGTTGGAAGGAGTTGAAAACGATGCAAAAACTAATTGAAGATATCACAAAAGAACAGCTTCGTACTGATCTTCCTACGTTCCGTCCTGGTGACACTTTACGTGTACACGTAAAAGTTGTTGAGGGTAACCGTGAGCGTATCCAGATCTTTGAAGGTGTTGTGATTAAGCGTCGTGGTGGTGGAATCAGCGAAACGTTCACAGTTCGTAAGATTTCTTACGGTGTTGGCGTTGAACGTACTTTCCCTGTACACACACCAAAAATCGCGAAAATCGAAGTTGTACGTTACGGTAAAGTACGCCGTGCTAAGCTTTACTACCTGCGTGAACTTCGC
>NZ_NSDH01000028.1:0-91287 GCF_002289525.1 Bacillus sp. 7705b
ACCAGTAACAAGCTCTTTTTTTATACAGAATTTGAAAATGCCGGTCAGGCATCGTAAAATACATAAAGAACAACTAAGAATCTTGCACACTTAGAAGATAAAGGCGGTGTTCGTGTCACATGACAATCCAATGGTTCCCTGGCCATATGGCAAAGGCAAGACGGGAAGTAACCGAAAAATTAAAATTAATCGATATTGTATATGAACTGGTAGATGCCAGAATCCCGATGTCATCAAGAAACCCAATGATTGAAGACATCTTGAAAAATAAGCCGAGAATTATGCTGTTAAATAAAGCTGACAAAGCAGATGCGGCAGTCACACAGCAGTGGAAAGAGCACTTTGAGAACCAAGGAATCCGCTCTCTGTCCATTAATTCTGTAAACGGCCAAGGGTTAAATCAAATCGTTCCGGCTTCGAAAGATATCCTGCAGGAGAAATTTGACCGGATGAGAGCAAAAGGTGTAAAGCCAAGAGCGATCCGGGCGCTGATCATCGGCATTCCGAACGTCGGAAAATCAACGCTTATCAACCGGCTGGCAAAGAAAAACATTGCGAAAACCGGAGACAGACCGGGTATCACAACATCTCAGCAATGGGTCAAAGTCGGAAAAGAATTAGAGCTTTTAGACACTCCGGGGATTTTATGGCCTAAATTTGAGGACGAGCTTGTCGGATTGAGGCTGGCAGTCACAGGGGCTATTAAAGACTCGATTATCAATCTTCAGGATGTTGCCGTGTTTGGCCTCCGTTTTCTCGAAGAACATTATCCTGAACGGCTTAAAGAACGCTACGGGCTCGATGAGATACCCGAAGACATCGCGGAGCTGTTTGATGCAATAGGTGAAAAACGCGGCTGCCTCATGAGCGGTGGGCTTATTAACTACGATAAAACGACTGAAGTGATCATTCGTGATATCCGCACAGAAAAGTTCGGGAGGCTGTCATTCGAACAGCCGACGATGTAAAGACGCGCAGAAATGCGGGTCTTTATTTTTTCCTGACAGGACCGATACATACAGTAAGGGAGAAGAGAAAGTGAATACATTAACCGTAAAAGACATTAGAGACCGTCTGCAAGAGGTAAGAGATGACCAGGACCCATTTCTTGCCCAGTGTGAAAATGATCCGAGAAAAAGCGTACAAGCGCTTGTAGAGCAATGGCTGAAAAAGAACGCAAAGGAAAAAGCGCTAAAAGAACAGTGGGTGAATATGACCTCCTATGAAAGGCTTGCGAGAAACAAGGGGTTTCGTTTTATTGCAGGAGTAGACGAAGTAGGCCGGGGCCCATTGGCAGGGCCGGTTGTCGCCAGCGCAGTCATCCTTCCTGAGGAATGCGAAATACTTGGGCTCACAGACTCAAAAAAGCTTACAGAAAAAAAGCGTGAGGAATATTACGATCTCATTATGAAAGAAGCTGTGGCAGTCGGCATAGGAATTGTAGAAGCAGCTGTTATTGATGAGATCAATATTTATGAAGCCTCAAAATTGGCAATGGTCGAAGCAATCCGCGATTTGTCCGATACACCCGATTATTTGCTCGTTGACGCGATGACACTGCCGCTCGATACGTCTCAGTCTTCAATTATAAAAGGTGATGCCAAAAGCGTGTCTATCGCAGCAGGTGCGTGTATTGCGAAAGTAACGAGAGACCGGATGATGAGCGCATATGCCGAAAAATATCCGCAGTACGGCTTTGAAAAAAATAAAGGCTATGGGACAAAAGAGCATATTGAAGCGCTCGCAGCTTATGGACCGACCGACTTGCACCGGAAAACTTTCGCTCCTGTTCAATCTTACAGATAATCTAATGGACAAGGAGGCACCTTTTGAAATGAACATACGAAATGATGTACAGCAGGCGCTCAAAAACCTTTTTGGAAACACTGCAGCTCCGCAGGAAACATCAAATACAACCGACGAATCAAATACCGTAAAGCGTCTCCTTTTAGGAAAAGTGCTTCGTTTATTAGGGGACCAGCATGCACTGATCCAAGTAGGGAATCAAACGATTCAAGGCAAACTTGAAACCCAGCTTCGCCCTCAGGCGTATTACTGGTTTTCCTACGAAAAAAAACCAGCGGAACAGACAGGCCGTCTCCAGGTTGTTCAAAGCTTTGACCAAAATCCCAAAACCATTCAGGATGCAGCGGGCAAGCTTCTGAACGCTATTTCAGTGAAGCCGTCAAACGCATCCCTTATGCTGGCAGGCGCAATGCTGAAAAGCAAAACACCCATCACAGAAAATGATATCAAAACAGCCGTCCGCTGGATGGACACGCTGCCTGCGACAGACACAAAAAAAGCCATCGAAACAGTTTTATTTGCCTTAAAGCGGGATCTCCCCGTTCACCCCGATGTTTTGAGCGGAGTTCATGCTGTCAAATCGCCTGTACCGCTCCATCAGCACTTATCTCAGCTGATTCAGGCTATTCATCAAAATCCTCAGCCGAGTCAGGCGCTGACAAAGCTAAAAGAAGCCGTTACGGCACTTTTTAATAGCGAAACAGATGTCCATGCAGAACGTCTTATCGAGAAGCTTATCTCGTTAACGGATCATAACAGATCTGCCTCTTCAGTCAGTACAGCTGGAAACCGGGAGCTTAGCGCAGCAGACGGCTCCGCAGGAAAGGCAGACTGGGCGCCTGCAAACCCGCAGGAGCAGCAGCGAAACACACGAGACGGTGCCGCTAAAACTGTCTCAGACATTCCAATGAAAGAGGCAAGAAGGCTGCTGGCCACACTGACGGAAGCTGCGGATAAAAACGGCAATCCAATCGTAAAAGAAGCAGCGAATTGGATAAAGGCTGTTGTTTCCTCTAGTCAAAATAAGCCTGAGTCAGCAGCATCTGCTTTGCAGGCCGCGCAAGTCACGGATCAAGAAGCAGAAGTGTTTTTAAAGGCTGTTCAGCAGACAGCTCCTAATTTGGCGGATAAGGCAGATGTTCTTTCCTTCTTATCCAAAGTGAAAATGGCAATAGGCGCTCGAGATGAGCTTGCTTTTATTAAAGCGATTGAACAAGGTGCCGCAGTGCTGCCCGATGATATTCAATCAGTTAAGATGGCTCTTCATGCTGCCAGAGCGTCACATGAGTTAGCGGAACCTGTCAAACAGGAAGCGGATCAGCTCTTCCATAAATTAAACGGTCAGCTTCTCATGCAGCAGGATCATCCTTCCTACAGCCAAATTGTGATGTCATTTCCGATGTTTTCAAAATCGGGGGTTCAGGACATGACTGTTCTGTTTAAAGGACAAAAAGAAGCGGATGGAAAGCTCGATCCTTCCCATTGTCGGCTCTTGTTTTTACTGCAATTAGATACGTTAAAAGAAACAGTTGTTGACTGCCTGATACAGCAGCAAGTCATGACGATTACAATTGAGACGGACTTTGAACTTCAGCCGGCAATCGATCCGATGGTGCCCGCCCTCAAGCAATCGCTCAAAGAAATGGGCTACAGTCTTTCAGGAGTTAACGCTAAAAAACGCCTTCAATCTGATGAAAAGGCTACAATTGATCAATACATAACAAGCATCAGTGATCAGGGAGTGGATGTGAAAATATGAACGAGCAAACGCCTTTAAGAAAAGCCATAGCTCTCCATTATGACGAAAAAATAGACAAGGCGCCAAGAGTAATTGCAACCGGGAAGGGCCATGTTGCTGACAACATTATCAAAGAAGCTAAAAAGGCGGGGGTCCCGATCCAAGAAGATCGGACCCTTGTCGAATTAATGCGCCATTTGACTGTGGATGACCAGATCCCGGAAGCACTTTATGAAACGGTAGCCGAGATTTTTTCTTTCATTTACAGATTGGACGAAAGTGTAAAAAATAAAAAATAGCTAAAATATTCCCCATTCTCCGCTTGAAATTTATGTTTTTAATAAAATAAAAGTTTGAATGTTTAGAAGGATTTTAAGATTTTGCATCGAACTCTAGACAATTCTTCCAGTATTATATAGAATGAAAGCGCAGTCTATTTTTAGTTTTGTTACATAAGTTAGGAGGATGGGAAATGAATATCCATGAGTACCAGGGAAAAGAAGTCCTCAGAAAATATGGGGTATCTGTTCCTGAAGGTAAAGTGGCTTTTACAGCAGAAGAAGCAGTTGAAAAAGCAAAGAGCTTATCCAGCTCGGTTTATGTCGTAAAGGCTCAAATTCATGCTGGCGGTCGAGGCAAAGCTGGTGGGGTAAAAATAGCAAAATCATTAGACGAAGTAAAAGCGTATGCCGAAGAACTTTTAGGTAAGACCCTCGTTACGCATCAGACAGGTCCGGACGGGCAAGTAATAAAACGCTTACTTATTGAAGAAGGCTGCGATATTAAAAAGGAATACTATGTGGGGTTAGTGCTTGACCGTGCCACTTCAAGAATTGTTCTGATGGCCTCCGAAGAAGGCGGAACAGAAATTGAAGAAGTAGCAGAGAAAACACCGGAAAAAATCAAAAAGGCTGTCATTGATCCGGCTGTTGGCCTCCAAGGCTATCAAGCTAGAGAAATTGCATTCGCTATCAATATTCCAAAAGAGCTTGTGGGGAAAGCTGCTAAATTTATGCTTGGACTATACAAAGCGTTTGTTGAGAAAGACTGCTCAATCGCCGAAATCAATCCTCTCGTTGTAACTGGAGACGGGAATGTGATGGCGCTTGATGCGAAATTAAATTTTGACAGCAACGCATTATACAGACAAAAAGATATTATGGAATACAGAGATTTGGACGAAGAAGATCCAAAAGAAATTGAAGCGTCTAAATACGATCTGAGCTACATTTCCCTTGATGGAAATATCGGATGCATGGTAAACGGCGCTGGACTAGCAATGTCCACGATGGATATCATTAAACATTATGGAGGAGAACCGGCCAACTTCCTTGATGTCGGGGGCGGCGCAACCGCAGAAAAAGTCACGGAAGCATTTAAAATCATTCTTTCTGATCAAAATGTTAAAGGGATTTTCGTCAACATTTTCGGAGGCATTATGAAATGTGATGTCATCGCAGAAGGGGTTGTTGAAGCGACAAGACAAGTCGGTTTAACATTGCCGCTTGTCGTCCGTCTTGAAGGAACAAACGTGGATCTAGGGAAGAAGATCCTTAGTGAATCAGGATTAAATATTACATCTGCGGAATCCATGGCTGACGGCGCGCAGAAAATCGTATCTTTAGTATAGGAAAGAATGAAAGGCAGGGGACCAAATAATGAGTGTTTTTATCAATAAAGATACAAGAGTTATTGTACAAGGGATTACAGGTTCTACCGCTTTATTCCATACGAAGCAGATGCTTGAATACGGCACAAATATCGTGGGCGGTGTGACACCTGGAAAAGGCGGAACAGAAGTGGAAGGGGTACCTGTATTTAATACAGTGGCTGATGCAGTTCATACGACTGGCGCAAATGCGTCTGTTATCTATGTTCCGGCACCGTTTGCAGCTGATGCAATTATGGAAGCGGTAGATGCGGAGCTTGATCTGGTCATTTGCATTACAGAGCATATCCCGGTTTTAGATATGGTAAAAGTGAAACGCTTCATGGAAGGCAAGAAAACGAGATTAATAGGACCGAACTGTCCTGGCGTCATCACGCCTGATGAATGTAAAATCGGCATTATGCCCGGATATATCCATAAAAAGGGTCATGTAGGCGTTGTATCGCGTTCAGGAACATTAACATACGAAGCAGTGCATCAGCTGTCAGAAGCGGGTGTAGGACAGTCTACAGCCGTTGGAATCGGCGGCGATCCTGTAAATGGAACCAACTTCATTGACGTTTTAAAAGCGTTTAACGAAGATCCTGAAACACACGCTGTCATCATGATCGGCGAAATCGGCGGCACAGCTGAAGAGGAAGCTGCTGAGTGGGTAAAAGCCAACATGACAAAACCGGTAGTCGGATTCATTGGCGGTAAAACAGCACCTCCAGGGAAGCGCATGGGGCATGCAGGCGCCATCATTTCCGGCGGAAAAGGCACGGCTGATGAAAAAATCAAAACACTTAATGAATGCGGAATCGAAGTTGCAGAGACACCTTCTGTCATGGGAGAAACATTAATTAAAGTGTTGAAAGAAAAGAATTTATTTGAAACGTGCAAAACTCATTAATAGAGAAGGGACAGCCATCTTGGCTGTTCCTGCTTTTGCTGTTAAAAGGAGGTTCTCATATTGGATCAGGCCGCTGCCTGTTTAATCACTTGCAGAATCAACCAATTACTATCCCCGTCTCTTCTATTAAAATGGTGGAAAGCTGATCCGTCAATGTCACTGTCAAATCCTTCATGTGCATTAGAAACAGCTTCACGCGGCAAAGTAAGGGCTGCGGCACTAAAAAATAAAATAGAAGAACAATATCCAAAACTTCAGCATTTACTCTCTGTATATCAACAGCAAGGCATTAAAGTCATCCCAATATCCTCAGATCAATATCCATTCTGGCTGAAAACCATTTATGATCCGCCTCCCGTGCTGTTTGCAAAAGGTGATATATCCCTTCTTTCTCAAGGGAGAAAAATAGGAATTGTAGGTACGAGACATCCGACAGCCTATGGAATCCGGGTTGTCAATCATCTTACAATAGAGCTTTGCCATAAAAAGTGGGTGATTGTCAGCGGGCTGGCGTCTGGGATTGACGGATTGTCCCATGCTGCAAGTATTAAGGCGAAGGGGCGGACAATCGGAGTCATCGCAGGCGGATTTCAGAACATTTATCCTCGAGAAAATCTTCAATTAGCAGAACACATGGCTAAACACCATCTTGTTCTGTCAGAGCATCCACCTGAAACCAAACCCCAAAAATGGCATTTCCCTATGAGAAACCGTATCATCAGCGGGTTAAGTGAGGGCATTATTGTTGTGCAGGGCAAAGAAAAAAGCGGTTCTTTGATTACCGCATACCAAGCGCTAGAACAAGGGAGAGAAGTATTTGCCGTACCCGGTTCTGTATTTGATCCTTACGCCGGAGGTCCTATAAAATTGATTCAAGAGGGGGCTAAAGCCATATGGTCAGCAGAGGATATTTATGCAGAGCTTCCGGAGAAAAACGTTCAATATACGGAACCCTTTTGAATTATCGTTTGACAAACAGCGTTGTAATATTTAATAATAGTGAGGATTTAAAGTTGCATATTGTTTTGTATTTAAATAATGACGTTCATCATAAAGAATGAAATGTTGAAAGCCAAATAAAGACAGCTGCAAATATAAAATAAAATTTGAAATACTTGAAGAGAGAGAACACCTCTTGAGGGGGATGAAAATGTCTGATTATCTAGTCATCGTGGAATCGCCCGCTAAGGCGAAAACGATTGAACGTTACTTAGGTAAAAAATATAAAGTGAAAGCATCAATGGGACATGTCCGGGATCTTCCAAAAAGTCAAATGGGAGTTGACATAGAACAAAATTTCGAACCGAAATATATAACCATTCGAGGTAAAGGTCCGGTACTAAAAGAGCTGAAAACGGCTGCCAAAAAAGCTAAAAAAGTTTATCTCGCAGCCGACCCCGACAGAGAAGGGGAAGCGATTGCATGGCACTTGGCCCACAGCCTTGATTTAGATCTTCATTCAGACTGCCGTGTTGTGTTTAACGAAATTACGAAAGATGCAATTAAAGAATCATTTAAGCATCCCCGCATGATCAATATGGATTTGGTGGATGCACAGCAGGCGAGACGTATATTAGACAGGCTCGTCGGATATAAAATCAGCCCAATCCTTTGGAAAAAAGTCAAAAAAGGACTCAGCGCTGGCCGTGTTCAATCTGTTGCCCTCCGTTTAATTATTGATCGTGAAAAGGAAATTAACGACTTTAAGCCAGAGGAATATTGGACAATAGACGGCACGTTCTTAAAAGGACAGGAGACGTTTGAAGCGGGCTTTTTCGGTAAAAACGGCAAAAAACTTCCTTTAAAGAGTGAAGCGGATGTAAAGGACATACTTTCTCAGCTCAAAGGCAATAAGTATACAGTTGAAAAAGTAACTAAAAAGGAACGTAAACGTAATCCGGCCTTGCCATTTACAACTTCCACCCTTCAGCAGGAAGCAGCGCGTAAGCTCAATTTCAGAGCGAAGAAAACGATGATGATTGCGCAGCAATTATATGAAGGAATTGATCTTGGAAAAGAAGGAACTGTCGGTCTGATCACGTATATGAGAACGGATTCAACACGTATTTCCAATACAGCGGTTGATGAAGCGGCAGCGTTTATTGATCAAACGTACGGAAAAGAGTACTTAGGCGGCAAAAGAAAGCCCGCTAAAAAGAATGAAAATGCTCAGGATGCCCACGAAGCGATCCGTCCGACGTCGGTTCTCAGAAAACCAAGCGAATTAAAAGCAGTCCTTGGCAGAGATCAGCTGAGACTGTATAAATTAATTTGGGAGCGCTTTGTTGCCAGCCAAATGGCATCTGCTGTTTTAGATACAATGAGTGTTGATTTGACAAACAACGGTTTGACTTTTCGTGCAAACGGAAGTAAAGTCAAGTTTTCCGGCTTTATGAAAGTGTATGTTGAAGGCAAAGACGATCAATTGGAAGAAAAAGACCGGATGCTGCCTGACTTGCAAGAGGGAGACACTGTTTTATCTAAGGACATAGAACCGGAACAGCATTTTACCCAGCCGCCTCCGCGCTATACTGAGGCCCGTTTGGTTAAAACGCTTGAAGAACTCGGGATCGGCCGTCCTTCCACTTATGCTCCGACGCTTGATACGATTCAGCGGCGCGGGTACGTTGGTCTGGATAATAAACGGTTTGTTCCCACAGAATTAGGGCAGATCGTGCTTGAGCTGATCATGGAATTTTTCCCTGAAATCATAAACGTTGAGTTTACGGCAAAAATGGAAAAAGACCTTGATAATGTTGAGGAAGGCAATATAGAATGGGTACAGATTATTGATAACTTCTATACCGATTTTGAAAAGCGCGTGAAAAAAGCCGAATCAGAAATGAAGGAAGTTGAAATAGAACCAGAATATGCCGGAGAAGATTGTGAATTATGCAGTTCTCCTATGGTATATAAAATGGGCCGATACGGTAAATTCTTAGCTTGCTCCAATTTCCCCGATTGCCGGAATACAAAGCCGATTGTCAAACAAATCGGTGTGAAGTGTCCGAGCTGCGGAGAAGGAAATATTGTTGAGCGAAAATCGAAAAAGAAACGGGTTTTTTACGGCTGTGACCGTTATCCGGACTGTGAATTCGTTTCCTGGGACAAACCAATTGAACGAAAATGTCCGAAATGCGGAAAAATGCTTGTTGAGAAAAAGCTCAAAAAAGGCATACAAGTCCAATGCGTGGAATGCGATTATAAGGAAGAACCACAGAAGTAGCGGTGAGCAGGGTCTTGCTCACCTTCTTTGTGTGTTAAAAGAAAGCAATGAATAATAAACTAGGAGATGTGAAAGATGAACCAACAAACAGTGAATGTAATCGGAGCCGGACTCGCAGGCAGTGAAGCGGCGTGGCAGCTTGCCAAACGGGGGATTCAAGTCAGATTATATGAAATGCGCCCAGTCAAACAGACGCCTGCCCATCATACTGATAAATTTGCAGAACTGGTATGCAGCAACTCTTTACGCTCCAATACACTTGCTAACGCTGTAGGTGTACTAAAAGAAGAAATGCGTGCGCTTGATTCAGCAATTATTGCTGCGGCTGACGAATGCTCAGTGCCTGCCGGCGGCGCACTCGCGGTAGACCGGCATGAATTTGCGGCAAGTGTGACAAACCGGGTGAAAAACCATCCCAATGTTACCGTCGTTAATGAAGAAGTAACAGAAATACCTGAAGGACCAACGATTATCGCAACTGGTCCGTTAACTTCAGAATCATTGTCTGCACAGTTAAAAGAGCTTACTGGAGAGGACTATTTATACTTCTATGATGCAGCTGCGCCTATCGTAGAGAAAGACAGCCTTGATATGGATAAAGTGTATTTGAAATCCCGTTATGACAAAGGAGAAGCGGCTTATCTAAACTGTCCGATGACAGAAGAAGAGTTTGACCGTTTTCATGAAGCTTTGACATCAGCGGAAACTGTGCCGTTAAAAGAGTTTGAAAAAGAGATTTTCTTTGAGGGGTGCATGCCGATTGAAGTAATGGCAAAACGAGGAAAGAAAACAATGCTTTTCGGACCGATGAAGCCAGTGGGATTAGAGCATCCTGTTACCGGAAAACGTCCATATGCAGTCGTTCAGCTCAGACAGGATGATGCGGCGGGAACTCTCTATAATATTGTAGGATTCCAAACTCATTTAAAATGGGGAGACCAAAAGGAAGTCCTCAAATTGATTCCCGGACTTGAAAATGTGGAAATCGTCAGATACGGTGTTATGCACAGAAATACATTCATTAATTCTCCAAGCTTGTTAAAGCCGACTTACCAATTTAAAAAACGGAACGATTTGTTCTTCGCAGGACAAATGACGGGAGTAGAAGGATATGTGGAATCGGCTGCTTCTGGGCTTGTAGCAGGTATTAATGCGGCTAAACTTGTTTTAGGAGAAGAGCTTGTCACTTTTCCTCAGGAAACAGCAATAGGCAGTATGGCTCACTATATTACAACAACAAACCAGAAGAACTTCCAGCCGATGAATGCAAACTTTGGGCTTTTGAAAGATTTGCCTGTTAAAATTAAAAATAAAAAAGAGCGTAATGAACAGTACGCAAATCGGGCGATCGAGACAATTCAAACAATTTCGAAAACAATATAGGTATTGATTGCAACTTGATCGCGATTTGTGATACCATTTAAAAGCCCTTCCTGGGGAGGTATTTGGCATGGAGAATGTTAAGAATTTCGTAAAGTTATTCGTTGAATATTTACAAATTGAAAAAAATTATTCACAATATACTATTGTGAATTATGTGGATTCAATTGAAGAATTCGAGACTTTCCTGCGCGTTCAAGGTATAAATGGATTTGAAGAAGTTGCATATCAAGATACTAGAATTTTTTTGACGGAAGCCTATGAAAAGGGTTTATCGAGAAGAACAATCAGCAAAAAAATTTCTGCATTGAGAAGCTTTTACAAATTTCTGATGCGAGAAAAGCTAATTGATGATAATCCGTTCCAGCTTGTTCATCTGCCGAAACAAGAGAAACGGATACCGAAGTTTCTATATCAAAAAGAGCTTGAGGAACTGTTTGAAGTTTCAGATATAAGCCAGCCGACCGGCATGAGGGATCAAGCGCTATTAGAGCTTCTCTATGCCACCGGAATGAGGGTCAGTGAATGCTCTTCCATAAGTGTTCATGATCTTGATTTATTTATGGATACAGTGCTTGTTCACGGGAAAGGCAAGAAGCAGCGTTATATCCCTTTTGGGTCTTACGCCCGCGAAGCGTTGAAGTTATATATGAATAGTGGAAGACAGTGCTTGCTGAAAAAAGCAAAAGAACCTCATGATCTATTATTCGTGAATCAAAGAGGCGGACCGCTTACAGCTCGAGGCATTAGGCACATTTTAAGCGGGCTTGTCAAAAAAGCGTCCGGCACTTTACATATCCATCCGCATATGCTTCGACATACGTTCGCCACTCATCTATTAAACGAAGGAGCAGATTTGAGGAGCGTTCAAGAACTGCTCGGGCATTCCAATCTGTCTTCGACACAGATATACACGCACGTTTCGAAGGAAATGTTGAGAAACACATATATGTCTCACCATCCAAGAGCTTTTAAGAAAAATTAAAGGAGGCCCTTTATGTCATCTTTTCATGCGACCACAATCTTTGCAGTACAGCATAAGGGACGAAGCGCAATGTCCGGAGACGGTCAAGTTACATTTGGTCAGGCTGTTGTAATGAAACATACTGCGAGAAAAGTAAGAAAACTGTTTAACGGCAAGGTTCTCGCAGGATTTGCGGGATCTGTTGCAGACGCTTTCACTCTATTCGAAAAGTTCGAAGCGAAACTTGAAGAATATAATGGCAACTTAAAACGGGCTGCTGTTGAGCTTGCAAAGGAATGGCGAAGCGACAAAGTGCTTAGAAAGCTTGAAGCCATGCTGATCGTTATGAATCAAGATACCTTGCTTCTCGTATCGGGAACTGGTGAGGTTATCGAGCCGGATGACGGCATTCTGGCAATTGGATCAGGCGGCAATTACGCTTTGGCAGCCGGAAGAGCGCTGAAAAAGCATGCCGGGGAGAGCATGACTGCAAGTGAGATTGCTAGAGCTGCGCTGGAAACAGCGGGCGAAATTTGTGTATACACGAACGATCAAATCATACTGGAAGAGCTTGAATAGAAAGGACTTGAGGCGCATGGAAAAAAAACCGTTAACACCAAGACAGATTGTAGATCGGTTAGACCAATACATCGTCGGTCAGCAAAACGCGAAAAAAGCTGTCGCCGTGGCATTAAGAAACCGCTATAGAAGAAGTCTCCTGGATGAAAAGCTGAAAGACGAGGTCGTTCCGAAAAATATTTTAATGATGGGGCCTACCGGGGTAGGGAAAACTGAAATTGCCAGACGAATCGCTAAGCTTTCAGGTGCGCCATTTATCAAAATTGAAGCAACAAAATTTACAGAAGTCGGCTATGTAGGCAGAGACGTTGAATCAATGGTCAGAGACCTTGTGGAAACTTCTGTTCGTCTTATAAAGGAAGAAAAAATCAACGAAGTGAAGGAACAGGCAGAAGAAAATGCAAACAAACGCATTGTTCGCCTGTTAGTTCCAGGGAAGAAAAAACAATCAGGCGTTAAAAACCCGTTTGAAATGTTTTTCGGCGGCAGCCAGCCAAACGGCGAGGACGAAACGGAAAGCCAGGAAGAAGCAAACATTGAAGAAAAAAGAAAACGCATGGCTCATCAGCTGGCATTAGGAGAGCTCGAAGACCACTATGTTACTGTAGAAGTTGAAGAGCAGCAGCCTTCTATGTTTGACATGCTGCAGGGCTCGGGTATGGAGCAGATGGGCATGAATATGCAGGATGCACTGAGCGGATTGATGCCAAAGAAAAAGAAACGCCGTAAAATGACAGTCAGAGAAGCCAGAAAAGTCCTGACGAATGAAGAGGCAAGTAAACTCATCGATATGGATGAAGTCAGCCAGGAAGCTGTCCATCGGGCAGAAGAGAGCGGAATTATCTTTATCGACGAGATTGATAAAATTGCAAAAAACGGTGGCGCGTCATCTTCAGCTGATGTATCAAGAGAAGGTGTTCAGCGTGATATTCTCCCAATCGTTGAGGGTTCTACCGTTGTCACTAAATACGGTTCAGTTAAAACAGACCATGTATTGTTTATTGCAGCGGGAGCATTTCATATGGCCAAACCGTCTGATCTGATTCCTGAACTGCAAGGGCGTTTTCCAATTCGTGTAGAACTGAGCAAACTGACGGTTGACGATTTCGTGAGAATTTTAGTTGAACCCGATAACGCGCTCTTGAAACAATATCAGGCATTATTGCAGACAGAGGGTATATCTCTTGAATTTTCTGACGAAGCTATTCATAAGATTGCTGAAGTCGCCTATCATGTGAACCAGGAAACAGATAATATCGGTGCGAGACGCCTTCATACAATACTCGAACGTCTGTTAGAAGATCTCTCTTTTGAAGCTCCGGATGTAACAATGGAGAAAATAACGATTACACCGCAGTATGTGGAAGAAAAGCTCGGAACGATAGCTAAAAACAAAGATTTAAGTCAATTTATATTGTGAAAATTTAATAAGAGGAATGTTTAGGAGGATCATTTATCATGGCTTTATTACAAAAAACAAGAATTATTAACTCCATGCTGCAAGCTGCGGCAGGGAAACCGGTTAACTTTAAAGAAATGGCGGAAACGCTTCGGGATGTAATTGATTCCAATATTTTCGTTGTGAGCCGCAGAGGAAAACTGCTCGGTTACTCTATCAACCAGCAAATTGAAAATGACCGTATGAAAAAAATGCTTGAAGATCGCCAATTCCCAGAGGAATATACGAAGAATCTGTTCAACGTCCCTGAAACATCTTCTAACCTGGATATCAACAGTGAGTATACTGCTTTCCCTGTTGAAAACAGAGACTTGTTCCAAGCTGGTTTAACAACAATTGTGCCGATCATCGGAGGCGGAGAAAGATTAGGTACTCTCATTCTTTCACGTTTACAGGATCAATTTAATGATGATGATTTAATACTTGCTGAATACGGCGCTACAGTTGTCGGAATGGAAATTCTGAGAGAAAAAGCAGAAGAAATTGAAGAAGAAGCAAGAAGCAAAGCAGTCGTACAAATGGCAATCAGCTCTCTTTCTTATAGTGAGCTTGAAGCAATTGAACACATCTTTGAAGAGCTTGACGGAAACGAAGGTCTCCTTGTTGCAAGTAAGATTGCAGACCGTGTCGGCATTACCCGCTCAGTTATTGTTAACGCACTCAGAAAGCTTGAAAGCGCCGGTGTAATTGAGTCAAGATCATTAGGAATGAAGGGTACTTATATTAAAGTGCTCAACAACAAATTCCTGATTGAATTAGAAAATCTGAAATCCCATTAATGAATAGAAGAACCTCTTAAAAGGGGTTCTTTTTTTATTCAAATAAAGGAAATCAATAAGCTTTATTTCCTGGGCGAAAAGTCTTTCTTTGTAATAATTTTAATAAAGTTTATTATTTGCTTCATAAAAACAGAAAAATGACGAAATAAATGGGGAAAATACAGAAATTCAGCTATTTTCAGCCTTATATCAATGTAAAAAACGTAGTTCAAATAATCTAGGACTATGTACCTAGTTGTAAAATAGATATATATGAGGACATTTTTTTACACGAACTTCATAGACTTTATGCCTGTTATTTCTTACAATAAGCATATGGTTTTACAAATCTCGACAAGGATATTGAGGGTGAAAAAAACTGAAATGGAGGTAAGTGGATTTGAGCTTATTTTCTGGAACGATACAAAATCTTGAAAATGCCTTGGGCAGAGCGAATATTAAGCAAAAAGTCATAACTAATAATATTGCTAATATAGATACACCGAACTATAAGGCAAAAAAAGTCTCTTTCCAAAATTTATTAGATCAAGAATCCTCTCGTCTCGAATCTATAAAAACGGACTATCGGCATGTTGATTTTTCTGATGCTGATTCAAATTATTCAATTGTAACGAGCGGAGATACATCTTATCAGCAAAACGGAAATAACGTTGACGTTGACAAAGAGATGACAGAACTAGCTGAAAATCAGATTAACTATCAAGCTTTAGTTGAAAGAATGAACGGCAAATTCAATTCTCTGAAGACCGTGCTAACAGGAGGAAAATAATGACAGCTTTTCAAAGCTTAAATGTTTCAGCATCAGCTTTAACAGCTCAGCGCCTCAGAATGGATGTTGTATCGTCTAACTTGGCGAATATGGATACGACAAGAGCCAAGCAGGTAAACGGTGAGTGGGTGCCTTACAGAAGGAAAATGGTTTCGCTTCAGTCAAAAGGTGAATCGTTCTCGTCGATTTTGAATTCTAAAATGAGCGGAAGCGGCAATGTCGGAAATGGGGTAAAGGTTACAAAAATCACTGAAGATAACTCTGATTTTAATCTGGTCTATGATCCGACTGACCCTGATGCAAACGCTGAAGGATATGTGCAAAAGCCGAATGTTGATCCATTAAAAGAAATGGTAGACCTTGTCAGCAGTACGAGATCATATGAGGCCAATGTCACAGCGATGAATGCCTCAAAGGGAATGCTGATGAAGGCTCTAGAAATCGGAAAGTAAGGTGATGAATGTGATCAATGCAATTTCTCCTTTTCAGGTTCAAAATACTCAAAACACTCAAAATGCAACAAATCAATTAAACAATAGCCAAAAAACAGACTCTTCAAATCAAACAAGCTTTTCGGAGCTTTTAAAAAACTCTATAAGTTCGTTAAATGAGTCCCAAGTAGCTTCTGACAATATGACTAATGCCTTGGCTGCAGGAAAAGATGTGAATCTTGATGAGGTCATGATCGCCGCTCAAAAAGCAAGCATCTCTCTGACTGCTGCAACTGAGTTCCGCAACAAAGCTGTGGAAGCATATCAGGAGATTATGAGAATGCAAATGTAGGGGGTCTGACGAGAAAGAGAAAGAGTGGAATGACCGGGGGTTAACATGAATCGTACTCTAATGCAAATGAAAAACAAAACGAGTGAGTTTTGGAAAAATAGATCTAAATTACAAAAGGTTTTAATGATTAGTGCTTTAGCGGCAATTATCATTCTTGCCATTATTATCAGTATTTTTTCTTCTAATCAGAAAATGGCGCCGCTGTACAAAGATTTGTCAGCTGAAGAAGCCGGACAGATCAAAGAGGAATTGGATGCAAAAAAAGTGCCTAGCGAACTTTCAAATGGCGGTACGGTCATTAAGGTTCCGGAAGATCAGGTTGATTCACTGAAAGTTCAGCTGGCGGCAGAAGGGCTTCCTAAAACCGGATCAATTGATTACTCATTTTTTGGACAGAACGCCGGCTTTGGTTTAACAGATAATGAATTTGATATGGTGAAAGTCAAAGCCACACAAACGGAACTATCCAATCTGATTAATGAAATGGACGGTATCAAAAATTCAAAAGTAATGATTAACCTTCCGAAAGACGCTGTCTTTGTCGGTGAAGAGCAATCAGCAGCATCTGCTTCAATCGTCCTGCAGACTCAGCCTGGATACACTCTGGATCAAAGCCAGATCAACGGATTATATCATCTGGTATCAAAAAGTGTGCCGAACTTAAAAGAAGATAACATCGTCATCATGGACCAGAACTCTACATACTATGACAAAACAGACAGCGGTTCAGGGTCCTACGCTGATAGTTATTCTTCGCAGCAGGGAGTTAAATCCCAAGTTGAAAAAGACATTCAAAAACATGTTCAGTCATTGCTTGGAACGATGATGGGGCAGGACAAAGTTGTTGTTTCTGTCACGGCTGATATTGACTTTACAAAAGAAAATCGCACAGAAGACATCGTCGAGCCTGTTGACAAAGAAAACATGGAAGGCATCGCGGTCAGTGCTGAAAAAGTATCGGAAACATATCAGGGAGACGGCGCAGCTAATGGCGGAACTGCCGGAACCGGTGATGAAGATGTAACAAACTATCAAGCTGACGGTGAAAATACCGAAAGTGGGAACTACGAAAAAAGCAGTAATAAAATCAATTACGAGGTTAATCGAATCCATAAAGAAATAGCTGAAAGCCCTTATAAGGTAAGGGATTTAGGGATTCAAGTAATGTTAGAGCCGCCTGATGCCAAAAACACAGCGTCGCTATCAACTGAAAGACAGGATGATATACAAAAAATCCTTTCAACTGTTGTCAGAACATCATTGGATAAGGATGAAACACAGAACCAGAACCTTTCTGATGAAGATATCAATAATAAAATTGTTGTCTCCGTTCAGCCTTTTGACGGAAAAGTAAGTCTGGATACTGATACGGAAAAATCCTCCGGTATCCCAATGTGGGTATATATCGTAGGGGGCGTATTGATCGCAGTTATCATCATTCTGATCATTATGTTTATCAGAAAGAAACGCGTTCAAGAGGATGAATTTGAGGAATACACGTACGAAGTGCCTCAGGAGCCTATCAATTTGCCTGATATTAATGAAGAGGAAAATGAAACAGAGGAAACAGTCAGACGAAAACAGCTTGAAAAGATGGCGAAAGATAAGCCTGAAGACTTTGCAAAACTGCTGAGAAGCTGGCTGGCCGAGGATTAGGAGGGATTAGAAATGGCGAGACGTGATCAAGACAAGCTTACAGGAAAACAAAAAGCAGCCATTCTCATGATTTCCTTAGGTTTAGATGTGTCAGCTTCTGTATATAAGCATTTAACCGATGAAGAAATTGAAAGGCTTACCCTTGAAATATCAGGAGTTAGAAGTGTCGATCATCAAAAAAAGGATGAAATTATAGAGGAATTTCATAATATAGCGATTGCCCAGGATTATATTTCTCAGGGCGGTTTAAGCTATGCCAGACAAGTTCTTGAGAAGGCGCTCGGAGAAGATAAGGCCGAAAACATACTAAACAGGCTGACTTCTTCTCTGCAAGTTAAACCATTTGACTTTGCCAGAAAAGCAGAGCCTGAACAAATTTTAAATTTCATCCAACAAGAGCATCCGCAAACGATGGCTTTAATCTTGTCTTACCTTGACCCTGTGCAGGCCGGACAAATTTTATCCGAGCTGAATCCTGAGGTACAGGCAGAAGTCGCAAGAAGGATTGCGGTAATGGACAGAACGTCACCTGAAATTATTAATGAAGTAGAACGGATTCTGGAACAGAAATTATCCTCCGCATTTACTCAGGATTATACACAAACCGGCGGAATCGAAGCTGTTGTTGAAGTGTTAAACGGTGTAGACAGAGGAACAGAAAAGACGATATTAGATTCCTTGGAAATTCAGGATCCTGATCTTGCTGAAGAAATCAAGAAGCGGATGTTTGTCTTTGAGGATATTGTTACCCTTGATAACCGAGCAATTCAGCGGGTTATACGCGATGTTGAAAACGACGATCTGCTCCTTTCATTAAAGGTGGCAAGCGAGGAAGTCAAAGAAATTGTATTCAACAATATGTCACAGCGTATGGTTGAAACATTCAAAGAAGAAATGGAATTTATGGGCCCTGTACGTTTGAAGGATGTAGAAGAGGCTCAATCAAGAATTGTAAGCATCGTCAGAAAGCTTGAAGAAGCCGGTGAAATTGTTATAGCAAGAGGCGGAGGAGACGATATTATTGTCTAATATCATTAAACAAGAATCATCTTTTTCCCCACAGCAGGAAAGAAGAAAGCTTTCTTTACAAGAGGTTCGGATCGATCATTCACATCTTTTACAGACTGAAGAAAATCCGGAAGCGTTAATGGCCCGGATCAAAGAAGAAGCTGATCGGATTTCCGAGCAAGCGAACAGCCAGATGGAAGACATCCGCCGTCAAATTGAGCAGGAAAAAAATGATTGGGCGGCTGAAAAACAGCAGCTTATTGAAGAAGCGAAAACAGAAGGTTTCGAACAAGGTGTTGCATTAGGGAGAGCTGAAGCCTTACAACAGTATGCTGAGCTGCTCGATCAGGCAAACAGCATAACAGAGATGTCCAGAAGAGCTGTAGAGGATAAGCTTGAAGATGCCTCCGGAGAAATCGTTGAGCTTGCCGTTGCGTTAGCTAAAAAAGTATGGCAGCAAAAATCTGATGATAAAGAGGCCTTTATCCTGCTTGTGAAGCAGGTGGTAAACGAAGTAAAGGAATATGACGATATATCAATATATGTGGACCCTTATTACTATGAAACAGTTTTTCAGCATAAAGACGAAATCCAGCAGCTTCTTTACAAAGAATGCCGGCTGGGTTTATACGCCGATGAAAAAGCTGAAAAAGGATCATGCTATATAGAAACTCCTTTTGGAAGAGTGGATGCAAGCATTGATACCCAGCTGGTGCAACTGAAGCATAAGCTCCTTACAGCACTGGAAGCAGGTGCGGATCAATGAAGACACAGAGTCTGATAGATTGCATAGAAATGACAGACTCGTATAAGCGTTATGGGAAAGTGAAACGGGTGATCGGCCTGATGATCGAATCAAAGGGGCCGGCAAGCTCAATAGGCGACCTGTGCCTGATTTATGCAAAAGGTCAATCAGGAAAAGTCATCAAAGCTGAAGTTGTTGGATTTCAGGAAGAAAATATTTTGTTAATGCCCTATTTAGAGGCCGCTAGCATTGCCCCCGGGAGCATTGTTGAAGCCACCGGTGAATCTCTTCGTGTAAAGGTAGGAGCCGGTCTGATCGGACAAGTCATTGATGCGTTTGGCGAACCGCTCGACGGAAAACTTTTGCCGAAAGGACTTTCGCCTGTATCGACGGAGCAATCACCTCCTAACCCGATGAAACGCCCGCCTATCCGGGAAAAAATGGGTGTTGGAGTCAGGTCTATTGACAGTCTGCTGACTGTCGGAAAAGGCCAGCGGATTGGTATTTTCGCAGGAAGCGGCGTCGGGAAAAGCACATTAATGGGAATGATCGCTAAACAGACCGAAGCTGATTTGAACGTAATTGCACTCGTCGGAGAACGCGGTCGAGAGGTTCGGGAGTTTATTGAAAAAGACTTGGGAGCAGAGGGTCTGAAGCGGTCAATTGTAGTTGTTGCTACCTCAGACCAGCCTGCATTAACGAGGTTGAAAGCCGCTTATACGGCGACAGCCATTGCTGAGTACTTTCGTGATAAAGGGCAAAATGTCATGTTTATGATGGATTCTGTCACAAGGGTGGCGATGGCTCAGAGGGAGATCGGACTTGCCGCTGGAGAGCCCCCGACGACAAAAGGATATACACCCTCTGTGTTCGCTATTTTACCTCGTTTACTAGAGAGAACAGGTGCAAATGAACACGGAACAATCACAGCGTTTTATACAGTGTTAGTCGACGGGGATGACATGAATGAGCCTATTGCTGATACTGTTCGCGGAATCTTAGACGGACACATTGTGTTAGACAGGGCTCTTGCTAATAAAGGCCAGTTTCCTGCCGTCAATGTGTTAAAAAGCATCAGCAGGGTGATGTCAAACATCTCGACAAAACAGCACTTAGACGCAGCGAATAAATTCCGTGAACTTTTATCAACGTATCAAAATTCTGAAGATCTCATTAATATTGGAGCTTACAAAAGAGGGTCCTCAAGAGAAATTGATGAGGCGATACAATTTTATCCGCAGCTTATTCAATTTCTGAAGCAGGGAACAGAAGAATCAGCATCATTGGAAGAAAGCATTGCTGCATTAACTAGTTTGACAGGAAATGAGGAATAGAACGTGGCCTATCAATTTAGATTCCAAAAGCTGCTGGAACTAAAAGAGAACGAAAAAGACCAGTCTTTGTCTGAGTATCAGCAATCAGTTTCTGAATTTGAAACTGTAGCGGAGAAACTATATGAGAATATGAGCAAAAAGGAATTGCTTGAGCAAAATAAAGAAAACAAACTGAAAAGCGGGATGAGCGTTCAAGAGATGAGGCATTATCAGCAATTTGTCTCAAATCTTGAAAACACCATTTATCACTACCAAAAGCTCGTCATTATGAAAAGGAATCAAATGAACCAAAAGCAAGAAGTGTTAACAGAAAAAAATATTGAAGTGAAGAAGTTTGAAAAGATGCGTGAAAAACAGTTTAAAATGTTTGCTCTTGAAGACAAAGCTGCAGAGATGAAAGAAATGGACGATATTTCGATCAAGCAGTTTATGATTCAAGGCCATTAGGAGCGAATGTAATGTCCGGCAAAAAGAAAGAATCAGGTAAGTTCCGATCGGTTTTGCTGATCATTATCCTTCCGCTGATATTTCTGCTTATAGCAGGGGGGATTGTTCTCTGGGCGGCTGGTGTCAATGTCTTAAAGCCGATACAGGAAGCTGCAGCCAAAACGCCAGTTCTTAAAGAATTGGTTCCTGAGACCGAAGATAAAAAAGATACATCATCAACAGCTAAGAATAACAGTAATACGGCGGCTCTGGAAAAAACCATTAAGGATCAAAAAAGTGAGATCAGTATATTGAATAAGGATTTGGATACAAGCAAATCTGAAATAGACAGGCTGAATCAAAAGATTCGTTCTCTTGAAAAAACAGCGGAAGACCAAAAAAAGACACCGAAGGATAACACAGAAGATTCATCAAGTTCTGATAAAGCTTCTGATGATAAAGTCATCAGTGTTTATAAAAGCATGGACAGCGGAAAGGCTGCCAAAATCATTGCCCAATTAAAGGAGAAAGAAGCGCTGAAAATATTGAATGGACTGAGCAAAAAGCAGCTTGCTGAAATTTTGGCAAAAATGACTCCTGAGCAAGCGGCAACATATACAGAAAAAATTGCTGCCAGCCAAGAATAGGGGGAATAAAGGTGAAGCTGCTTGAATTAGCCGGACCTCGGCTGCAAACTACAGCAGGGACAGCTGCTAAAACAATCAAAAATAGCCAGGGAGTTTTTCAAAATTGGCTTATGTCTGAAGCCGGCTCGAAAGAACCTTCATCACAAGGAAATGGGACTCTGACTGACGATCAGCTTTTAAAAGATGCATGTAAAAAGATCAGTGATTGGCTAAATGCAACTCCCGAAAACCAAGACAAGCAAAAAACCGATTTTCTGCAAACGTTAAGTAAACTAACAGGAAAGCAGCTGGATGAATCCGCTCAGCAAATGTTACAGAATCTGCTGCAAGCAGTTGAATTAAAATTGGCTGACGGAACTGATCAACTGAACATGGGGCAAATACTTGCAGACAAAATCATTTCTGAAGATAAAACTGCTCTGACTGCAAAGTATTCAGCTGGTGATGCCGCTACTGATGAACTCAAGTCTGACAGAGAGCAAGGAGTTCAGGAAAATGAGTCATCAGCAGAAGATAATAAAACGCTTATCCATATCCAAATGCTTATCAGTCAGCTTTTAGAAGGAAATAAAATGACTGACCGTGATCATCAAGCTCATACTGTCTACAAAAATGGAGATGAATTTCTCTCGGCATTAGATAAAAAGGGCATATCTGAACAGCTTATTCAGGATCTTAAACAGCAGGTATTTACAAAAGACGAGTCAAATTCAAAGCTTTATACGATGTCAAAGTCAGAGCTGAAAAGTTTTCAAAGTTTAATGGAACAGATGTCAGTGCTTCCTCAAAAAGGGACGAAGGAGTGGAATATAGCTGAAAGTCAGCTGAAAGCTTTTTTGTTATCGAAATCATCCGAATCGTCACTAGAGGTCGGAAAACGTGCCCTTTCGCCGGACACTCTGACGTCAGGTAATAAAAGTACGGCAGATTCCTCTGTAAGTATTCAGCCTATTGATAGTAAGTCAGGAATTCAAATGATGTTTTCAGGCTACCGGAGCACCGGAGGAGTTCAGACACTCGATTTGCAGCTCTCATCTGATTTGCATGCAGCCGATACGAAAACGGTTGCTGATCAAGTGATCAGTGCATGGAAGCAGATGAAATATACACCCTTTGGGAGGTCAACCGGCAGTTTTACAATTCGGCTGAACCCTGAACATTTAGGATTTGTCACAATTAAGCTGACAAATGAAAATGGAATGTTCCAGAGTAAAATCATTGCATCCAGCCAATCTGCAAAAGAGCTGCTCGAACAACATCTGCCTCAGCTGAAGCAATCACTGCCGAATATGGCTGTCCAAGTTGACCGTTTTACATTGCCGATTCAAAGCGGAGACCAGCCGATATATGGCCAGCTTGCTGATGAACAGAAACAGCAGCAAGAGGGACAGAAGCAGCAAAGACAGAAAAAGCAATCAAACGAGTTTGGAGACTTGCTTGATGAAGTGTCAATGGTTGAATTGGAGGAAGAAGAATGACATCAATAAGCTCAGAATATAAATTGCCTGAAAAAACAAGCAGCACTGCCGCTGCAAGCAACAGCAGCCTGGGAAAAGACGAGTTTTTAAAAATATTAATGACTCAAGTCCAAAACCAAGATCCGCTTAATCCGGTTGATGACAAAGAATTTATCAGCCAGATGGCGACTTTTTCAAGCCTGGAACAGATGATGAATCTGAATACGACGATGACTAAATTCGTTGAAAACCAAGATCCGTTTACAACGTATGTTGATTGGATGGGAAAAGAAGTATCTTGGACTGATGGTAAAAGTGCAACAGATAAAACAGGCACAGTAAGCTCTGTTAAACATTCTAAAGGAAATTATTATCTCGTTCTTGATGATGGGACCGAGATCAGTCCGGCGAATGTCATGTCTGTGGGACAATCATCTAAATAAAAACATCTGGGGGAATATATTATGTTACGTTCACTTTATTCTGGAATCAGCGGTATGAAAAACTTTCAAACAAAACTTGATGTTATCGGCAATAATATTGCCAACGTAAATACAGTGGGATTCAAAAAGAGCCGGGTTACCTTTAAAGATATGGTAAGTCAAACGATTGCCGGCGGTTCTGCTGCTGGTGCAACAATCGGCGGAACAAACTCTAAGCAGATCGGTTTGGGTTCATCATCTGGCACAATTGATACCATCCATTCAACAAGCGCGACACAAAGCACAGGAAGAACGCTTGATTTAGCGATTGACGGCGACGGTTATTTTCAAATCGATACAGGTGATGGAACGGCTTACACAAGAGCTGGAAACTTCTATTTAGATAATACCGGAACATTGGTGACTGGTGACGGCTACCATGTGTTAAATATGACAGGAGGAACAATAAAAATTCCTCTAGATGCTCAAAGCTTTAGTATCGGATCTGATGGAAAAGTGTCAATTGTTGATGCTGGCGGTAAACCACAAGATGGCGGTCAGATCGGGATTGTTACTTTTGCAAACAGTGACGGTTTAGATAAAATCGGAAGCAACTTGTATCGTGAATCTTTGAACTCTGGAACTGCTAGTGCAGCTAATCAGCCTGGTGATGGCGGTACAGGTGCCTTGAAGTCAGGATTTATAGAAATGTCTAACGTTGATTTAACAGACGAGTTTACTGAAATGATTGTTGCTCAGCGCGGGTTCCAATCAAACTCTAAGATTATTACAACATCGGATGAAATCCTTCAAGAGCTGGTTAACCTTAAACGTTAAGGAGGGAGGGGAGGCGAGTAATCGCTTCTCCGCTGTTTTATGATTAAAGTAACCCGTTTAAATGGGCAGCCCTTTACGCTGAATGCGTTATTTATTGAACAGATTGAATGCTTTCCGGATACTACAATCACACTGTCGAACGGTAAGAAGTTTGTAGTAAAAGAAGATGAAGAAGCTGTTCTGGAGAAGATTGTGTCTTTCTATCAAAAAATACAAATATTTTCAATGGACCATGGAATAGAGGAACCGGAATGAAGAAAAAATTATTGATCATTTTACTAATTATTCTTATCGTAATTGGTGCTCTCGGGGCGGCGGCTTATTTTGTTTTAGGCGGAAAGTCCGAAAAAAGTGAGGCAAAACGAAGTATTGATGAAATCGTTGCATCTTCTGTTGATGTAGCAGAAATCACAACGAATTTAAAATCCGATAACATTATTCGCTTAGCGATTAAACTTGAAACTGACTCTGATAAATCAAAAGAAGAGCTTGAAAAACGTGATTTTCAAGTGAAAGATGCTGTTATATCACTGCTGGCTGATACGAATGCTGATGAGATTGAGGGAGACAAGGGAAAAGAAACCTTTAAGAAGGAACTAAAAGATAAAGTGAATAGCTACCTCCAAGAAGGAAAAGTAGAAAAAGTGTATATTACCTCTTTTAATCTGCAATAAAGCATAATTTGACAGAATACGGAGGTGAGGAAAATGTCAGGAGAAGTTCTCTCCCAAAATGAAATAGATGCACTGCTTTCTGCAATATCAACGGGTGAAATGGATGCTGAAGAGCTGAAAAAAGAAGAAAAGGAGAAAAAAGTAAAGGTTTATGATTTCAAACGCGCGCTGCGGTTTTCTAAAGACCAAATCCGCAGTTTAACAAGAATTCATGACAATTTTGCAAGACTTCTTACAACTCACTTTTCTGCTCAGCTCAGAACGTATATCCATATATCGGTCAGCTCTGTTGATCAGGTTCCATACGAGGAATTTATCCGATCCATACCGAATATGACGATCCTGAATTTATTCGATGTCCATCCGATGGAAGGCAGAATTATGATGGAGGTTAACCCGACAATTGCCTATACGATGATGGATCGTGTGATGGGGGGCATCGGGATCAGTCATAATAAGGTTGATAGTTTAACAGAAATTGAAACAAAAATTATTTCTAATTTATTTGAAAATGCACTGGGAAATTATAAAGAAGCTTGGCAGTCCATTGCTGATATTGAACCCGAAATGACTGAGTTTGAAGTAAATCCGCAATTTGTTCAGATGGTATCTCCTAATGAAACTGTTGTTGTTATTTCACTCAACACCCAAATCGGCGAAATCAGCGGTGTCATTAATCTTTGTATCCCGCATATTGTCCTCGAGCCGCTCATACCAAAGCTTTCGGTCCATTATTGGATGCAATCAGAAAGAAATGAACCGAAACCTGAGGAAACAAAGTCGCTTGAAAAACGTATCATGACAGCACAAATACCTGTCGTGGCCGAACTCGGCACATCTGAACTGACAATAGAAGAGTTTTTAAGTTTAGAAGTCGGAGACTGCATAACTTTGGACAAATCAGTAACAGATCCTCTTACTGTATTGGTCGGAGATAAGCCGAAATTTTTAGGACAAGCCGGCCGGGTGAATCGAAAACAGGCAGTGCAAATTTTAGACCACGACATAAGAGGTGAACAAGATGGAGAATAACAGATTATCTCAAGATGAGATTGACGCGCTTCTTAACGGCACGAGCAGCACACCTGATGAGCCTGAGGCTCCGGAAGTGCATGACTTATCGGACATGGAGCGTGATGCGATCGGTGAAATCGGAAATATTTCATTCGGCAGTTCAGCGACAGCTTTATCCACGCTTTTAAATCAAAAAGTTGATATTACGACTCCAAACGTAACTGTCATCCCAAGAAGCAAAATCAGTGATGCGTTTCCTGAACCGTATGTTGCAATTGAAGTGAATTATACGGAAGGTTTCAGCGGCAGCAACCTGCTAGTCGTCGAACAAAGTGACGCGGCGATTATTGCGGACCTAATGATCGGGGGAGACGGGAAAGGTGCAGATCCTTCACTTGGAGAGATCCATTTGAGCGCGGTTCAAGAAGCGATGAACCAAATGATGGGGTCGGCAGCAACGTCAATGTCTACTGTATTCAGTAAAAAAATTGATATTTCACCCCCGCGTGTAGAACTGCTTGATGTAAATGAAGAAAAAGGAACAGACCGTATTCCTGCTGATGAAATGCTGGTTAAGGTTTCTTTCCGCTTGAAGGTGGGCGAGTTAATAGACTCTAACATCATGCAGCTATATCCGCTGACATTTGCTAAAGATTTGATCTCGAGCCTTATGAACACGGAGGAAAGTCCAGCTGAAGAAACAACGCCGGAGCCTGAGGTTACATATGAACAGCCGAAAGAGCCTGTGATGCCCGAGCCGCGGAACGAACCGCAGCAGCAAGTGCCGGCTAAAAGGCAGGGGAAACCGAAGAAAGCCGCGCCTGTTCAAGTTTCACCAGTGGAATTTTCATCATTTGATCCAAATGAGAGCACACAAGCTCCTATAAACAATCTGGATATGCTTTTGGATATCCCGCTTTCGATCACTGTTGAACTCGGCAGAACGAAAAGAAGCGTAAAAGAAATTTTAGAACTTTCAGCCGGAAGTATTATTGAGCTGGATAAATTAGCCGGTGAGCCGGTAGATATTTTAGTGAATCAGCGTATCGTCGCCAAAGGCGAAGTCGTGGTCATTGAGGAAAACTTCGGAGTAAGGGTCACTGACATATTAAGCCAGGCAGAACGCATTAATAATTTAAAATAAAGAAACACGAGGAGAGAGAAAAAAATTATGGCACATAGAATTTTAATTGTAGATGACGCAGCATTTATGAGAATGATGATCAAAGATATTTTGGTAAAAAACGGTTTTGACGTAGTAGCAGAAGCCGAAAATGGCGCTCAGGCTGTAGAAAAATTTAAAGAGCATTCTCCTGACTTAGTTACAATGGATATCACAATGCCAGAAATGGACGGTATTACTGCACTAAAAGAAATTAAACAAATTGATGCTCAAGCTAAAATCATTATGTGTTCTGCCATGGGACAGCAATCAATGGTTATCGATGCTATTCAAGCCGGCGCTAAGGATTTTATCGTGAAACCTTTCCAGGCGGACCGTGTACTTGAAGCAATCAACAAAACGTTAAGCTAAAGGGTGTACGACTGTTGAAAAAGAGTCAATGTTTCATTGCTTTTATATGTTTTTTCATTTTATTCAGTGTGCATCCGCTTGCTGCTGATGCGGCGGCATCTGATGATTCAACTGTAAACGAATGGTTTCAAAAGAAAGAGGAAAAGACCGCAGATAAGCCAGAGCAAAAGAAAGAAAAAACGACACAAACTGCTGATGAGACGGAGGGAGCTGCTGCTCCTTCTGTTTCAGCTTTTGATTTTGTGAAGATGATTTTCGCTTTATTGTTTGTCATCGCGCTGATTTACGGGCTTGTTAAGCTTATGAACAAAAGAAACCGGCTGCTAAAGCCTTTTCAATATGTTGAAAATATTGGCGGAACATCGGTTGGCCAAAACCGATCTATCCAATTGATTAAAGTCGGCAACAGTGTTCTCGTCGTTGGGGTGGGAGAGACGATCCAGCTCCTTAAAGAAATTGAGGATGAAAAGGAAATCGAAGTCATACTCAGCCAGCATGAAGAGGCGATGTCAAGCAAAATAGAGTGGCAAAAGCTTGTCAAACCCCTAAAGGGTTCTGAGAATCAGCCGCAGCAAAAGCTGCCTTCATTTTCAAAAGCATTAAAAGAGCAGCTTGAAGAGCTAAAACAAAACCGTTCAGAAGGAAAAAAGAAAGGCCCACGTCATCATGAATGAGTTTATAAATATTTTCAGTTCTAGCGATCCGGGTAACGTCAGTTCAACTGTTAAATTACTATTATTGTTAACTGTATTTTCAGTGGCGCCTGGAATATTGATTCTTATGACTTGTTTTACCCGCATCGTCATCGTTCTGTCGTTTGTCAGAACTTCACTGGCGACGCAATCAATGCCGCCCAACCAGGTCCTTATCGGCCTTGCGCTATTTTTAACATTTTTTATTATGGCTCCTACTTTTTCAGAGATTAATAAAGAAGCGCTGACACCATTGATGGACAATAAAATCAGTTTGGACGAAGCGTATACAAAAGCTGAGGAACCGATTAAAGAATTTATGAGTAAGCACACAAGGCAGAAGGATTTGGCACTGTTTATGAATTACGCGAAAATGGATAAACCCGAATCATTAAAAGATATTCCTCTTACAACGATGGTTCCCGCTTTTGCCATTTCGGAGCTCAAAACAGCGTTTCAAATAGGCTTTATGATTTTTATCCCCTTTTTAATTATTGATATGGTAGTGGCGAGCGTTCTGATGTCAATGGGGATGATGATGCTCCCTCCAGTTATGATTTCTCTGCCCTTTAAAATTTTACTTTTTGTTTTAGTAGACGGCTGGTATTTAATTGTGAAATCTTTGCTTCAGAGCTTTTAGGGTAGGTGCTAAACGTGAATTCAGAATTTGTAATTTCTATGGCGGAAAAAGCCGTATATGTAACGCTGATGATCAGCGCGCCTCTGCTTGCGATCGCTTTATTGGTCGGATTAATCGTCAGCATCTTTCAGGCGACAACTCAAATCCAGGAACAGACTTTGGCGTTTATTCCCAAAATCGTGGCAGTCCTCTTGGCACTGATTTTTTTCGGGCCATGGATGCTGTCGACCATCCTTTCGTTCACAACAGAGCTGTTTTCTAATTTAAATCGTTTTGCAGGGTAATACAGTGATGAATTCGATTATTGATTTATTTCCTGCTTTTTTATTGGTTTTTATTAGAATCTCTGCTTTTTTTGTAACGGTTCCGCTATACGGCCACAGAAACGTTCCGGCTGTTCATCGTATCGGATTTGCTTTTTTTCTTGCAGTCATTTGCTTCAGCACGATTGATAAACCTCCGTCTTTGGAGGTTGACGAGCAATATATGCTGCTGGCATTTAAAGAAGCTCTGGTGGGTCTGTGTCTTGGTTTGATTGCTTATATGATGATTGCTGCTGTTCAGATAGCCGGTTCGTTTATTGATTTTCAGATGGGTTTTTCAATTGCGAACGTTATCGATCCGCAAACGGGCGCACAGAGTCCATTGATCGGCCAGTTTATCTATACGATGGCTCTTTTGTTTATGCTGAGTGTCAATGCGCATCATTTGCTGCTGGACGGTATTTACTACAGCTTTCAGTATATTTCGGTTGATCAGGCATTTCCGAATTTTGGCGATGAAAAGTTTGCCTATCTTATCGCCAAAAGCTTTAATGCAATGTTTATTATCGCATTTCAAATGTCGGCGCCGGTTGTGGCCAGTTTGTTTCTTGTGGATCTTGCATTAGGCATCGTGGCCCGGACAGTTCCCCAATTAAATGTATTTGTCGTCGGTCTGCCTTTAAAGATTGCCGTCAGTTTTATCATGCTCATCGTATGTATGTCCGTTATCTTCGTCGTTGTTCGGAATGTTTTCGGCTTAACGATTGAAACGATGCGGAATCTTTTAGCATTGGTCGGTGTTTCTTAATGAAGCTAAGAATTGACCTCCAATTTTTTGCGGGAGAAAAAACAGAGAAAGCCACTCCGAAAAAACGGAAGGATACTAGAAAAAAAGGGCAGGTTGCAAAAAGCTCTGATGTGAATACCGCCGTTTCATTATTAGTCATCTTCCTTTCGTTTATTGCGATCGGCCCGTATATGAGAGACAGGCTGCTGTCATTTATAGAGACATTTTACACGGAGTCACTCACAATGAAGCTCTCAGAATCAAATGTGCACATCCTGTTTATCAGCTTATTAAAGGATACTGGCATCGTACTTGCTCCGATTCTGCTTGTTGCCCTTGTTGCAGGAGTTGTAAGCAACTATATGCAGGTGGGATTTTTATTTTCTACGGAAGTGATCCAGCCTAAGCTTGAAAAATTGGATCCGATAAAAGGCTTTAAACGGATATACAGCATGAGGGCGATTGTAGAGCTGCTTAAATCGATTTTGAAAATTGCTGTTGTAGGGTTTGCGGCGTTTGTTGTGCTTTGGATGCACTATGGAGAAATTCTCCGCCTTCCGCTTCTGACACCTGAAGAGGCACTTTCCTTTGTTTCAAAACTCACCCTGTGGATGGGGCTGAGCGGAGCAGGGGCTTTGTTGATTCTTGCCGGACTCGATTATTTGTATCAGAGATTTGACTATGAGAAAAATATCAAAATGTCAAAGCAGGATATAAAAGATGAGTACAAAAAATCTGAGGGAGATCCGATTATTAAGTCTAAAATTAAGCAACGACAGCGGGAAATGGCGATGAGGCGGATGATGCAGGAAGTGCCGAAAGCTGATGTCATCATCACAAACCCGACTCACTATGCGATCGCACTTAAATATGACGAAGAAAAAATGGACGCGCCATACATTGTTGCAAAAGGTGTTGACCACCTTGCATTAAAAATAAGGAAGATAGCTAAAGAGCATGATGTCATGATGGTAGAAAACAGGCCGCTTGCCCGTGCGTTATATGATCAGGTTGAAATTGACCAGGCAGTGCCGGAAGAGTTTTTTAAAGTCTTGGCAGAAATCTTGGCTTACGTATTTAAAACGAAACAAAAAGTAAATTGAATTTTACGATTCAAAAGGAGAGAAAAAACAGCATGTCAACAAGAGATTTATCCGTTTTAATAAGTGTTGTCCTCATTGTGGCAATGCTGGTGATACCATTTCCTCCATGGCTGTTAAGTATTTTGATCATTATTAATATTTCTCTTGCGTTGATCGTGCTTCTCACCACAATGAATATGCAAGAACCGCTGCAGTTTTCGATTTTTCCGTCACTGCTGCTGCTTTTGACCTTATTTCGTCTGGGCTTGAATGTGTCAACGACGCGTTCGATCCTTTCGCACGGCGAAGGAGGGAAGGTTGTTGAGACCTTCGGTAACTTCGTTGTCGGCGGAAATGTTTTAGTCGGACTTGTTGTATTTATTATCTTAATTATTATTCAGTTTATCGTCATCACAAAGGGCGCGGAACGTGTTTCCGAGGTTGCGGCAAGATTTACGCTTGATGCAATGCCAGGGAAGCAGATGAGTATTGATGCTGATTTAAACGCAGGCATGATTAACGAACAGGAAGCGAAACACCGCCGTGAAAAAGTAGCTCGAGAAGCAGACTTTTACGGTGCGATGGACGGTGCCAGCAAATTTGTGAAAGGTGATGCAATTGCTGGAATTATTATTGTGATGATCAATATCATTTTCGGAATCATTATCGGTATGCTGCAGCAAGGCATGGCGATACAAGAGGCAGCCTCTCATTTTACGATGCTAACTGTAGGAGATGGAATTGTATCGCAAATTCCGGCGCTGTTAATTTCTACAGCTACAGGTATTGTCGTGACAAGAGCAGCCTCCGAAGGAAACTTAGGTCATGACATCACAGGCCAGCTGTTCGCTTATCCAAAGCTCTTATATGTTACAGCAGCAACTATTCTGCTTCTTGGCTTGTTTACTCCAATTGGTATTCTCCTAACAGGGCCGCTTGCAGGGCTGCTTGCTTTTGGCGGTTATACGCTATCTAAAACAGGTAAGGAAAAAGAAGAAGTGGAAGAGATTCTTGAGGAAGAGGCTGAAGTTGACGAGCTCAAAAGCCCCGAAAGTGTTGTGCAGCTTCTGCATATAGATCCGATAGAATTCGAGTTTGGCTATGGTCTGATTCCGCTGGCGGATGCTAATCAGGGCGGGGATTTATTAGACCGAATTGTGATGATTCGCCGTCAGCTGGCGCTGGAACTTGGGCTTGTCATTCCTGTCGTGCGTATCAGAGACAATATCGCTTTGCAGCCTAATGAATACCGATTGAAAATTAAAGGAAATGAAGTAGCAAAAGGCGAGCTATTACTAGATCATTATCTAGCAATGTCGCCTACGCCTGAAGACGACCTGATTGAAGGGATCGAAACAGTAGAACCGTCGTTTGGGCTTCCAGCCAAATGGATTGGCGAATCGGTGAAGGATGAAGCTGACATGCTGGGCTATACAGTTGTAGATCCGGCTTCAGTTGTCTCAACACATATTACAGAGAAAATTAAGCAGCATGCTCATGAATTAATCGGCAGACAGGAGACGAAACAGCTTATTGATCATTTGAAAGAAACGTATCCGGTCCTGGTGGAAGAGGTTACGCCAAATCCATTATCTGTCGGAGATATTCAGAAAGTGCTGGCTAAACTGTTAAAAGAAAAAGTTTCAATCCGCAATTTGGTAACCATTTTTGAAACGCTTGCCGATTATGGAAAACTGACAACGGACTCTGATCTTTTGACAGAGTACACAAGACAGGCACTTGCTAAGCAAATTACTGCCCAGTTTGCCAAAGAAAATGAAGTGTTAAAAGTGATCACTTGTTCCGGCCGTGTAGAAAAGGCAATTGCTGACGGTGTACAGCAAACAGAACATGGGAACTATTTGTCGCTTGAACCAGATGTGTCGGAAAGCATTGTGCGCTCTGTTGCAAAAGAAGCCGAACAGCTCTCAATACGACAAGAGACTGCGATTCTTCTTTGCTCGCCTCCTGTAAGGATGTATGTGAAACAGCTTCTGGAACGATATTTTCCGGATCTTCCTGTTCTTTCTTATAACGAGCTTGAGGCTAATGTCGAAGTTCAAAGCATTGGAGTGGTGGATATTTAATGAAAATCAAAAAATTTACTGCTGCTTCAATGCAAGAAGCGGCACAGCTTATCAGAAAAGAACTAGGCAATGAAGCGGTTATACTGAATTCCAAAAAAATCAATAAGCGTAAATGGTTCGGGCTTTTAAAAAAACCGGCTGTTGAAGTGATTGCCGTATTGGATCAAGATTTTCTTGAGAAAAAAACAGCTGAAAAGGCAGCAGAGCCGAAACAAACGTCAAAACCTCCTGTCAGCAGTCCGAAAATAGAGGAGAGGATAATCCCTCAAATTCCGGCTCAATCTGAGCCAGGTGATTTTTCAGCATATCAATCCGTACTTCCTGAACCGCTCAGAAAAGCCGAACAGCTTTTGGGAGAAACCGGCGTTAATGAATCAATTAAGACCAGTACTATGAAAAAAATACTGCGATTCTCTGTTGAATTGGGCGGACTGACAGAAGAAAACGTGGCCGGTAAACTTCAGGATATACTGTGCGCGGCACTACCTCCAGCAGACAAGTGGCAGGAGCCTATTCGTTCGAAGTATATCGTGCTGTTTGGTTCGACGGGCGCGGGTAAAACAACAACGCTTGCAAAACTAGCAGCGTCTTCTCTGCTTGAAAAACAGAAAAAAATTGCTTTTATTACAACAGATACTTACCGGATTGCAGCAGTTGAACAGTTGAAAACATATGCCGAGCTGCTGCAGGCTCCTCTGGAAGTCTGTTATACAAAAGAGGAATTTCAGCGGGCGAAAGAATTATTTGCTGAATATGATCATGTATTTATCGATACAGCAGGAAGAAACTTCAGAGAACAGCAATATATCGATGAACTGAAAGAGACGATTCCTTTTGAAAGCAGCATTCAGTCATTTCTCGTTTTGTCAGCAACTGCAAAATATGAAGATATGAAACAAATTGTCAGACGTTTTTCATCTGTTCCTGTCAATCAGTTTATTTTTACGAAAATAGATGAGACTGCTTCCTTAGGCTCTGTATTCAGTATACTGGCAGAATCAAAGATAGGCGCCGGGTTTATCACAAACGGCCAGAATGTGCCGGAGGATATACAGACAGTCTCTCCGCGGGAGTTTGTAGGGATGCTGTGCAGATGAACAGATTTGACCAAGCAGCAACTTTACGGGCGAAAATGAAGAAGCGTGAGCGCGATCTGCCGATTGTTTTTGCACAGAAAGCTAAAACACTTGCAGTCATCAGCGGCAAGGGCGGTGTCGGAAAATCCAACATCACTTTAAATATGGCTCTTGCGCTGCAGGATAAAGGCAAGAAGGTACTGCTTATTGATCTTGATATCGGAATGGGGAACATTGATATATTAATGGGAAACTCGTCTTCCGCGACTATTATTGACGTTCTAACTGAGCGCAAGCCTTTTATGCAATCCATATCTACTGGGCCAAAGGGTCTTCGGTATATATCTGGCGGAACTGGGCTGGATGTGATGTTTCAGCTGGACCAGAAAAAATGGACCTTTTTTGCTAATGAGCTTTCTCATGCGTTAAGTCAGTTCGATTATGTACTGTTTGACATGGGGGCGGGCCTATCAAAAGACCAGCTGCCTTTTATTTTATCAGCAGAAGACATTTTGATCATAACAACCCCGGAGCCTACAGCCATTATGGATGCATACAGCGCTGTCAAACATTTAGCTTTGACAGGAAATCAGCTTTCAATGAAAGTAGCTGTCAATCGGTGCCGTGATCAAAAGGAAGGGCTTGACGCTTTTACCCGCCTTTCCCGGACCATTCACATGTTTTTAGGCGAAGCGGTTCAGTTTGCCGGTTCAGTCCCTGACGACGGGATCGTGAGCAAAGCAGTTGTCGAACAGGTTCCTTTTTTATTAAAAAGTCCTCAGGCAAAAGCCAGCCGGTCAGTCCGTCTCCTAGCGGACGCCTTGTTTGAAAGAGAAGAAACTAGACACAAAGAAGAAAAACAGACATTTATTGAGAAATTATCTTCTTTTTTAATGAGGAGGGCTTAATTTGATTCGTGTGCTTGTAGTTGATGATTCGGCTTTTATGAGAAAAATGATAAGTGATTTTCTAACCGAGGAAAAGCAGATAGAAGTAATCGGAACTGCGAGAAACGGAGAAGAGGCACTTAAAAAGATAGAATTGCTGAAACCGGATGTTATCACACTTGATATCGAAATGCCGGTGATGAATGGAACAGACACACTGCGGAAAATTATTGAGCTTTATCAGCTGCCGGTCATTATGGTTTCAAGCCAGACCCAGCAAGGAAAAGAGTGTACGATTAACTGTTTAGAGATAGGCGCCTTTGATTTTATCACAAAGCCATCTGGTTCTATATCTTTAGATTTATACAAAATTAAAGAACAATTAGTTGAGCGGGTCATCGCAGCCGGACTTTCCGGCCAGCAAAAAGCTGCGGCTCCGGCGGTCATTCGGCCTGAGCCTAAACGTATCGCTAAGCCTGTATTGAGTCAGTCAAAATCTGGCCCAGGCAGACATATTGTTTGTATCGGCACGTCAACGGGCGGACCAAGGGCGCTTCAAAAGGTGATACCAAAGCTTCCTAAGGATTTAAACGCGCCTGTAGTCGTTGTACAGCACATGCCTGAAGGCTTTACTGCTTCTCTGGCTGATCGGCTGAATCATCTGTCTGACATTCGTGTAAAGGAAGCAAAAGATGGCGAAGCAGCTCTTAACGGCTGTGTGTACATAGCTCCGGGGGGAAAAAACATATCCGTTATCAAAAACAGCGGCGGCCTTAAAATCGTTCTTGATAATCACGATACGCCAAGCCGTCATAAACCATCAGCAGACTACTTGTTCCGTTCTGTCGGCAAACTTGCAGACTATGAAAAAGTAGCGGTCATTATGACCGGAATGGGCAGTGACGGTACTGCCGGTCTTAAGGACATGCTTGCGTCCGGCAATGTGAAAACCATTGCAGAGTCTGAAGAATCTTGTGTTGTATTTGGGATGCCGAAAGCAGCCGTTAAGGCGGGCCTTATTCATGAAATTAAACATGTGGAAGATATCGCAGCATCCATCACAAGCTGTGTGAAAAAAGAGAGGGTGTGATTCAAATGGATATGAATCAATATTTAGATGTCTTTATTGATGAAAGTAAAGAACATTTACAAACATGTAATGAAAAGCTTCTCCTTTTAGAGAAAGACCCGACAGATCTTCAGCTCGTCCACGATATATTCAGGGCTGCTCATACACTAAAAGGTATGAGCGCAACGATGGGGTATACGGATTTAGCCCATTTAACCCATCTGCTTGAAAACGTATTGGATGCTTTTCGAAACGGAGATATGGCAGTTACATCAGACTGGATGGATATCTTGTTTGAAGCGCTGGATCATCTGGAAGCAATGGTTCAGTCTATTATTGACGGCGGGGATGGTAAAAGAGATATCTCTGAAGTGAGCGCAAAGCTTGACGTGAACGGTGCGCATGCTGAGACTGCTGCTTCAGCGGAACCTGCTGAAGCGAAGGGTTCAGCATCTGATTGGGGATATGATGAGTTTGAACGAACAGTGATAGAAGAAGCGGAGGAGCAAGGTTTCAAACGGTATGAAATCACAATTTCTCTGAAAGAAGACTGTATGTTAAAAGCGGTTCGTGTATATATGGTTTTTGAGAAGCTCAATGAGATCGGAGAAGTAGCCAAAACAATACCGAGTGCGGAAGTGCTTGAGACGGAAGATTTCGGCACTGACTTCCAGGTTTGCTTCTTAACGAATCAAACGGCTGAAGACGTTGAACAGATCATCAACGGAGTTTCAGAGGTCGAGCATGTTGAAATTATTCAGGGCTCACCTTTACAACCAGCTGAAAAACCGGAAGAGCCTCAGGCGGATACACCAGCTGCTGCACCTGTTAAGCAGGACAAACCAATGCAGCCTGCTAAAAACGATGAACAGTCGAAGCATACATCAGGCGGGTCTAAAACAATTCGTGTCAATATCGACAGGCTTGATTCTTTAATGAACTTATTTGAAGAGCTTGTCATTGACCGCGGGCGTCTTGAGCAGATTGCAAAAGAGCTTGAGCACAATGAATTGACTGAAACAGTCGAGCGAATGACGAGAATTTCCGGCGATTTGCAGTCTATTATTCTCAATATGAGAATGGTTCCGGTTGAAACTGTTTTTAACCGTTTCCCAAGAATGATTCGCCAGCTTCAAAAAGAGCTGAATAAAAAAATCGAACTCTCCATCATCGGCGCGGAAACAGAACTCGATCGAACAGTAATTGATGAAATTGGAGATCCGCTCGTTCACTTAATCAGAAACAGTATTGACCATGGAATTGAGTCTCCGGAAACGCGTTTGCAAAAAGGAAAACCTGAGTCTGGAAAAGTTGTGCTGAAAGCTTATCACAGCGGAAATCATGTCTTTATTGAAGTAGAGGATGACGGGGCAGGCCTTAATCGCAAAAAAATCCTTGAAAAAGCGCTTGAGCGCGGTGTCATTACAGAAAGAGAAGCTGAAACCTTAGAAGACAATGAAATTTATGAATTGATATTTGCTCCGGGGTTCTCTACTGCTGATCAAATTTCGGATATTTCCGGGCGGGGTGTCGGGCTTGATGTTGTGAAAAATAAACTCGAGTCACTCGGCGGTTCAGTCAGTGTGAAATCTGCAGAAGGACAAGGATCACTATTCAGCATTCAACTTCCGCTTACACTGTCCATTATTTCAGTTCTGCTGATCAAATTGGAAGAAGAGACATTTGCGATTCCGATTTCTTCTATAATTGAAACGGCAGTTATAGACAGAAAAGATATTCTGCAAACGCATGACCGTGAAGTAATCGATTTTAGAGGGCATATTGTCCCTGTCGTTTATTTAAAAGAAGAGTTTAAAATAGAAGATACAAGACAAGATGCGGAACAGCTCCATATCATTGTCGTGAAAAAAGGCGACAAACCTACTGCATTTGTGGTGGACTCCTTTATTGGCCAGCAGGAAGTTGTGCTGAAATCACTCGGAGATTATTTAACAAACGTCTTTGCAATTTCCGGAGCTACTATTTTAGGAGACGGAGAAGTAGCGCTCATTATCGATTGTAATGCACTGATTATTTAACCATACGAGGAGGTGTCTCACATGACTGCAGAAATTAAAACAGGCGAAAAAATGATTGTCTTTATGGTAAATGGCAAAGAATATGCCATTTCTGTCACTCAGGTGAAATCAATTGAGAAATGGCAAAAGCCAACGAGAGTGCCAGGCGTTGAACCTTATATTTGCGGAGTGATCAATTTGCGCGGCGTGGTGACTCCGGTTATTGATTTAAGAAAGCGTCTCAGCTTGCCTGAGTATGAAATTACCGATGAAACACGAATTATCATTATTGCTTATCGTGATATTGAAGTGGGCTGGATAGTGGATGAAGCAAATGATGTTATAACAGTTCATGAAAGTGAAATAGAATCCGCTCCGGAAAGTGTTCAAAAAGACACGTATGTGTCGATCAAACAGATTGTAAAACAAGAGAACAGGCTCTTAAATATTATTGATGCAAATGCGGTTTTGGATAAAGAATCATCTCAGTCCGCTGTGCCCGATCAGGCTTAATCTTAAAGGGGTTATGACATGAGTATTTTTAATGGAATCAAAGAAGAGCAGATGGACATTTTGCGGGAAGTCGGCAATATCGGAGCCGGCCACTCTGCTTCTGCAATGGCCCAGCTGTTAAATAGAAAGATTGATATGGAAGTCCCGTTTGCAAAGTTACTATCATTTGATGAACTTGTAGACTTTTTCGGCGGAGCAGAAATGCCGGTCGCCAGCATCTTTTTAAGAATGGAAGGCGATTTGACGGGCTCAATGTTCTTTATAATGCCTTTTTATCAGGCGGAGCAGTTTATTAGAGAGCTGATCGGCAACCCGGATTTTGATATAGAAAACCTGGGTGAAGATCATATGAGTTCTTCCGCTTTGCATGAACTGGGCAATATTTTAGCAGGATCATATTTAACGGCATTGGCTGATTTGACGAAACTCCAGCTTTACCCGAGTGTTCCAGAAGTTTCACTGGACATGTTCGGTGCTGTCATCAGTGAAGGTCTGATGGAGCTCAGTCAGGTTGGGGAACATGCAATTGTTGTTGATACGTCAATTTTTGACCAAAGCCATCAGCAGGAGCTAAAAGCGCATATGTTTATGCTGCCGGACTATGATTCATTTGAAAAGCTCTTTGTCGCCTTGGGTGCTTCATTATGAGTACAACTGAGGCTGCTGTTGTAAAGGTTGGAATTGCGGACGTGAAGATCGCCCGCTTCCCGGATTCAATCCGGACGTCTGGTTTAGGGTCGTGTGTAGGGCTGGTGCTTTACGATAAAGAAAAGCAAACGGCGGGGCTTGTCCATGTCATGCTGCCGGATTCGACGTTATCAAAAACAGCTGAACTCAATCGGGCAAAATATGCCGATACCGCTGTAAAAGCTACGATTGATATGCTGGTAGAAGCGGGCTGCCGAAAGTTTGCGTTAAAAGCAAAGCTTGCCGGCGGATCAGAGATGTTTAAATTTAAAATGACGAATGATTTGATGAAGATCGGACCGAGAAATGTCTTAGCGATAAAGGAACAGCTGTCATTATATAATATTCCGATTATCAGTGAAGATACGGGAGGCTCAAGCGGCCGGACGATAGAATTTGAACCGAAGTCCTGTATGCTGCATATTCGAACTGTTAAACAAGGTGAAAAAACGATTTAATTAAGGTATTAGGGGGATAACAATGCAATCCTTGAATTATGAAGATCAGGTGCTTTGGTCGCGCTGGAAAGAGTGGAAAGATCCTAAGGCCGGTGATGATTTAATGCGCCGTTACATGCCGCTTGTCACATATCATGTAGGCAGAATTTCTGTCGGACTGCCAAAATCAGTGCATAAAGACGATCTTATGAGCCTTGGTATGCTTGGTTTATACGATGCCCTTGAAAAATTTGACCCCAGCCGGGACTTAAAATTTGATACCTACGCCTCGTTTAGAATTCGCGGTGCAATTATTGACGGGCTTCGTAAAGAGGATTGGCTGCCCAGAACCTCGCGTGAAAAAACAAAGAAGGTTGAAGCTGCGATTGAAAAGCTTGAACAGCGCTATCTTCGGAATGTATCGCCCGCAGAAATTGCAGAGGAACTCGGAATGACGGAACAGGATGTAGTGTCAACAATGAATGAAGGTTTTTTTGCAAATCTGCTGTCAATTGACGAAAAGCTTCATGATCAGGATGACGGGGAAAACATCCAGGTCATGATCAGAGATGACAAAAATGTCCCGCCGGAAGAAAAGATCATGAAAGATGAGCTGATTGCGCAGCTTGCGGACAAAATTCACGAACTCTCTGAAAAAGAACAGCTTGTGGTCAGTTTGTTCTATAAAGAGGAATTGACATTGACAGAAATCGGACAGGTATTGAATCTTTCTACGTCCCGTATATCACAAATACATTCAAAGGCACTATTTAAATTAAAGAATCTGCTTGAAAAAGTAATTCAATAAAGAATTCTCATGATTAGCGAGTGAAAAACATGTCAACACTATTATGGCTTTTAAGCTTCACGCTTCACGGCGTTCTTCTGTACGCTGTCATTATCCTGTATATGAGGCTCGCAGCTGTGAAAGAAACAGAAAAACAGCAAAAGAAGCTGCTGGAAGAGACGGAGAACACACTTGCGGCATTTCTTCTTGAACTAAAAGAAGAAAATGAGAAGTTGATAGACAACTTGGATGTACCTTCTGTTCAAACTGAAGAAAAACAGAAGGAAGAGCATCAGCAGGCTGAACAACATTCAGAGCGAGGTGCTGTTCAGGAAGAAAACAACGCTCTTCCCGAGCATATCGAAGGTCTGATCAACGAGGTTGAGAGGGCGGAAGAGAACGTAAACAGCGATGCCCGATCATTTGAAGATGAAGTTATGGCATTATATGAACAGGGATATTCAGCTAGTGAAATTGCTCAGAAATTGAAAAGCGGAAAGACAGAAATCGAGCTATTTTTAAAATTTCGCTCCAAAGCTGTAAAGGATTCTTGATTGTCGCATAAAGCTGTGTTATATTATGTCTTGGTGTTAAATACACACGCTTAACGATTTATGCAGAGGGTGCTGCAGGCGGCAGTTCTGCACAAAAATGACCTAAGCGGAGGAAAAAAACCATTATATTAGGAGGAAATAACATGTCAGTCATTTCTATGAAGCAATTGCTTGAAGCTGGTGTTCACTTCGGTCACCAAACACGCCGTTGGAACCCAAAAATGAAGCGTTACATTTTCACGGAGCGTAACGGAATCTATATCATTGACCTTCAAAAAACAGTCAAAAAAGTAGAGGAAGCTTACAACTTCACTAAAAATCTTGCTGCTGAAGGCGGAAGAATCCTTTTCGTCGGCACAAAAAAACAAGCTCAAGATTCTGTTAAAGAAGAAGCTCAACGCTCTGGCATGTACTATGTCAACCAACGCTGGTTGGGCGGTACATTAACAAACTTTGAAACAATCCAAAAACGTATTAAACGTCTTAAAGACATTGAAAAAATGCAAGAAAACGGTACGTTTGAAGTACTTCCTAAAAAAGAAGTCGTTCAATTGAAAAAAGAATTAGAGCGTCTTGAAAAATTCCTAGGCGGAATTAAAGAAATGAAGGATCTTCCTGATGCATTGTTCATCATCGATCCTCGCAAAGAGCGCATCGCTGTTGCGGAAGCTCGCAAATTAAACATCCCTATCATCGGAATTGTAGATACTAACTGTGATCCTGATGAAATCGATGTTGTTATTCCTGCGAACGATGACGCTATCCGCGCTGTTAAACTTCTAACTTCTAAAATGGCAGATGCAATCTTAGAAGCGAAGCAAGGCGAAGAAGAAGCGGAAGTTGCTGAAGAAACTGCACCAGAAACTGAAACAACAACTGCGTAACCTATTCAAAAGGTGATAAGAGGGACTGCCTTTTATCACCTTTTTTCAAGAAAAATGTCATGATACATATCTTGTTTAAACATATAAGGAGGAATACAAATGGCTATTACTGCACAGCAAGTAAAAGAACTGCGTCAAAAAACTGGCGCGGGTATGATGGATTGTAAGAAAGCGTTAACTGAAACTGATGGAGATATGGACAAAGCAATTGACCTTCTTAGAGAAAAAGGAATTGCAAAAGCAGCGAAAAAAGCTGACCGTATCGCAGCAGAAGGTTCAACTCTTATTAAAACTGACGGCAACAAAGGTGTTATCTTAGAAGTAAACTCTGAAACTGATTTCGTTGCGAAAAACGAAGGCTTCGTAGAGCTTCTTAACACATTAGCTGACCACCTTCTTGCAAACACTCCTGCAGATGTTGAAGAAGCAATGGGCCAAAAAATGGACAACGGCTCTACTGTAGAAGAGTACATTACAAGTGCAGTTGCTAAAATCGGTGAGAAAATCACGCTTCGCCGCTTTGCTGTTCTTACAAAAGATGACAGCTCCGCATTCGGTGCTTACCTTCACATGGGCGGACGCATCGGCGTATTAACTGTTCTTAACGGTACAACTGACGAAGAAACTGCGAAAGATATCGCAATGCATGTTGCTGCGGTTAACCCTCGTTACATTTCTCGTGACCAAGTATCAGAAGAAGAAACAGACCATGAGCGTCAAATCTTAACTCAGCAAGCTCTTCAAGAAGGAAAACCTGAAAACATCGTAGCGAAAATGGTTGAAGGCCGTCTGAACAAATTCTTCGAAGAAATTTGTCTTTTAGACCAAGCATTCGTTAAAAACCCAGATGAAAAAGTGAAACAAGTTGTTGCAGCGAAAAATGCAACTGTTGAAACTTTCGTTCGCTATGAAGTTGGCGAAGGTATCGAAAAACGTCAAGAAAACTTTGCTGAAGAAGTAATGAACCAAGTGAAAAAATAATGGTGAAAAGATGTCGCGATCAAGTCGCGTCTTTTCAGGCAGTATAGGGGACACACTTTGTGTTCCCTATTTTTAAAACTATATTTACAAACCTTTTTTTCTCTTGCATAATAGAAAACGGCAATGTTTACACTTGGAGGTTATTATGGAAAAACCAAAATACAAACGTATCGTATTAAAGCTTAGCGGGGAAGCATTGGCAGGGGAACAGGGTAACGGAATTAACCCTACTGTCATTCAATCCATTGCAAAGCAAGTGAAAGAAATCGCTGAGCTTGAAGTCGAAGTGGCTGTTGTAGTAGGCGGCGGCAACTTATGGCGCGGAAAAACAGGAAGTGACCTGGGCATGGACCGCGCAACTGCAGACTATATGGGGATGCTGGCGACAGTGATGAACTCGCTTGCTCTTCAAGACAGCTTGGAAACACTCGGAATCCAGTCCAGAGTGCAAACATCCATTGAAATGAGACAAGTTGCTGAACCGTATATCAGAAGAAAAGCGATACGCCACTTAGAGAAAAAACGTGTCGTTATTTTTGCTGCGGGTACAGGAAACCCATATTTCTCAACTGATACGACAGCTGCACTGCGCGCTGCTGAAATTGAAGCAGACGTTATTTTAATGGCTAAAAACAATGTTGACGGTGTGTATAATGCTGATCCTAGAAAAGATGAATCAGCTGTAAAATATGAATCGCTTTCTTACCTTGACGTTTTAAAAGACGGCTTGGAAGTGATGGATTCAACAGCATCATCTTTATGCATGGATAATGACATTCCGCTAATCGTCTTTTCTATTATGGAAGAAGGAAATATTAAACGCGCCGTGACAGGCGAATCAATCGGAACGATCGTGAGGGGGAAATAACGTGTCAAAAGAAGTATTAACACAAACGAAAGAAAAAATGGAAAAAGCAATTGCTGCTTATCAGCGTGAATTGGCTACTGTACGCGCAGGCCGTGCGAACCCATCTTTATTAGATAAAGTAACAGTTGAATATTACGGAGCGCAGACACCTTTAAATCAGCTGTCTTCTATTAACGTGCCTGAAGCTCGTATGCTGGTCATAACACCATACGACAAGTCAGCAATCGGTGATATCGAAAAAGCAATTTTAAAAGCGGATTTAGGCTTAACGCCAACGAGCGACGGCAATATGATTCGCATTGCGATTCCTGCGCTAACAGAAGAAAGACGTAAAGAATTAGTCAAAGTTGTAAAAAAATATGCTGAAGACGCAAAAGTAGCTGTACGAAATGTACGCCGTGATGCGAACGATGATCTCAAAAAACTTGAGAAAAACGGAGACATCACTGAAGATGAGCTGCGTGCTTCCAATGAAGATGTTCAAAAACTGACAGATGAATATGTGTCAAAAATTGACAGTGTCACAAAAGACAAAGAAAAAGAAATCATGGAAGTTTAATGAAAAACTATGTACAATAGATAATAGTGAAAAGACCCTCTCATGTTTACAGGGGGTTTTTTTGTTAATACTGTTGATTACATTAGTTATCAGCAGGGAATGCAACCTTTTTGGGTGACGGAGGAATCTCATGCTCAACATACTCAAAAATTGGAAGAACCAGCAAACTGCGGCTTCCAACTTAGAACGCTATACAAAAGAAGACATACTTAAGGGAGAAATCCCCGAACACATCGCCATTATAATGGATGGAAATGGCCGTTGGGCTAAAAAACGCTCTCTCCCCCGAATTGCAGGCCACCACGAAGGAATGAAGGTGGTTAAAAGGACAACTAAGCTTGCTAACGAATTGGGTGTCAAAGTACTGACCCTGTACGCATTTTCAACAGAAAACTGGAAGCGGCCAAAAATGGAAGTTGATTTTTTGATGAAGCTTCCTGAAGAGTTTTTAAATACGTATCTACCGGAACTTGTTGAGGAGAATGTGCAGGTCCGGATTATAGGAGATGAATCAGCCTTGCCGCCGCACACAATGCGTGCGATTGAAAAGGCTGTAAAGGATACGGCGCAAAATGACGGGCTGATCCTTAATTTTGCTCTCAACTATGGAGGGCGTACTGAAATTGTCACTGCTGCAAAAACACTCGCGGAAAAAGTGAAGGATGGTTCTTTGAAAATAGAAGACATTGATGAATCGCTTTTTTCTAATCATTTAATGACTGAATCTTTGCAGGATCCTGAACTTTTAATTCGAACGAGCGGCGAGATTAGACTAAGCAACTTTATGCTTTGGCAGGTTGCCTACAGTGAATTTGTCTTTACTGACGTTCTGTGGCCTGACTTTAAAGAAAATCATTTCTTGCAGGCGTTAGGAGAATATCAGCAACGGGGCCGGAGGTTTGGCGGAATTTAGAGGATGGTGGACATGAAACAAAGAATTTTGACAGGTGTTCTGGCAGCAATTGTATTTTTATTTTTAGTTATTGTCGGGAATTTGCCGTTCACCATATTAGTTTATGCAATGGGCAGTGTAGCACTTTTTGAGCTTTTGCGGATGAAAAAACTTAAGCTTGTTTCACTGCCTGGATTGATCAGTCTTTTATTGTTATGGATGTTCTTAATGCCAAGCCAGTATTCTTTTTTTGAAGCGAATGGTATCTCGAAAATTGAAACGGCTTTGTTCGCAGTACTGATTTTACTGACGTACACAGTATTGGTGAAGAACACTTTTACCTTTGATGAAGTCGGCTTTATTACCCTTGCAACGATTTACATCGGAATGTGTTTTCATTATTTTATTGAAATCAGAAACCTTGATCAGCACGGGCTGACATACATTTTTTATGCCTGTGTCGTGATTTGGTCGACTGATTCCGGTGCATATTTTGTCGGGAAATCGCTTGGGAAACGAAAATTGTGGCCTGAAATCAGCCCTAATAAAACAGTTGAGGGATTTGTAGGCGGAATCGTCATTGCACTTGTACTTTCGACGATTTTTCAGCTTGTCGCAAACCTGCCGATCCCATATTTCTATCTGCTTTTGATCACACTGTTTTTGTCTGTTTTCGGACAGATTGGGGATTTAGTAGAATCCGCTCTGAAAAGACATTACGATGTAAAGGATTCTGGGAAGATCCTTCCCGGGCATGGCGGTGTGCTAGACCGTTTTGACAGTTTTTTGTTTGTCATGCCTTTCTTGTACTTTCTGCTTGCCCTTTTTTCATAAAAAAGTCTAATATGAATATGAGACTGAATATGCAGCAAAAAGAATAGGAGTAGTGGCACTTTGAAAAATATTTGTCTTTTAGGAGCAACAGGATCAATCGGCGAACAGACTCTTGACGTATTGCGTACGCACCAAGACCAATTTCAGCTGGTATCTATGTCGTTCGGCAAAAATATTGATAAGGCCGTGCCGATGATAGAGGCCTTTCAGCCGAAGTTTGTATCTGTCGGTGATCTGGATACATATCACAAATTAAAACAAGTTTCTTTTTCATTTGATTGCCAGATCGGGCTTGGAGAAGAAGGCCTGATTGAAGCGGCAGTTATGGAGGAAGTCGATATTGTTGTCAATGCCTTGCTTGGAAGTGTCGGTCTCATCCCTACGTTAAAGGCGATCGAACAGAAAAAAACAATTGCGCTTGCAAATAAGGAAACTCTTGTCACTGCCGGGCATATAGTTAAAGAACATGCTAAGAAATACAATGTTCCGCTGCTGCCCGTTGACAGTGAGCATTCAGCCATTTTTCAAGCCCTACAAGGCGAACAGGCTAAAAACATTGATCGCCTTATCATTACGGCGTCCGGCGGAAGTTTTCGGGACAAGACGCGGGAGCAGCTCGAATCAGTTACAATTGAAGATGCATTACAGCACCCGAATTGGTCAATGGGTGCAAAAATTACAATTGATTCGGCTACAATGATGAATAAGGGATTAGAGGTGATTGAGGCGCATTGGCTTTTCGATATTCCATATGAACAAATCGATGTGGTCTTACATAAGGAGAGCATCATCCATTCCATGGTAGAGTTTCATGACAAAAGTGTGATTGCACAGCTCGGCACTCCTGATATGAGGGTTCCGATTCAATATGCGCTCACCTATCCCGACCGATTGCCATTGCCAGACGCCAAAAGGCTCGAGCTGTGGGAAATCGGCAGTCTTCATTTTGAGAAAGCTGACTTTGACAGGTTCCGCTGCTTACAATTTGCCTTTGAATCAGGTAAAATAGGGGGAACAATGCCGACTGTGCTAAACGCGGCAAATGAAGTGGCTGTCGCCGCCTTTTTAGCGGGCAAGATATCGTTTTTAGCGATTGAAGACTGTATCGAAAAGGCATTAAACCGCCATCAGCTTATTCAAAAGCCTAGCTTGGCAGACATTCAGGAAGTGGACAAAGATACCCGGGGATACGTCAATTCAATACTCACATAAGGTGGTATGTTCGTGAATACAGTTATAGCGTTTATCATTATTTTCGGAACGCTCGTTTTCTTCCATGAACTGGGCCATTTGTTGTTAGCCCAAAGAGCGGGAATTTTGTGCCGTGAATTTGCGATCGGCTTTGGTCCAAAAATCTTTTCATTCAAAAAAAATGAAACGGTGTATACGATCAGACTTCTCCCGGTCGGCGGGTTTGTCCGCATGGCCGGCGAAGATCCGGAAATGATTGAGGTGAAACCCGGCTACACGATCGGGCTTCTTTTTAACAAAGAGGATCAGGTTGAAAAAGTCATCATCAATCAAAAGGAAAAATACCCGGATGCTTTAATTATCGAGGTGGAAACGGCGGACCTAGAGCATGACATGAAGATCACCGGCTATGAACAGGGGAAAGAGGATGAGCTTTCCAGCTTTACTGTGAGTGAAACCTCCTTTTTCATTGTAGACGGAGAAGAAGTTCAGATCGCGCCGTATAACCGCCAGTTTGGTTCCAAACCTGTGTGGCAGCGAATTAAGGCGATTGCCGCAGGTCCGATTATGAATTTCATATTGGCTTATGTCATTTTAGTGATGCTTGGGCTGATTCAGGGTGTTCCGTCAAATGAGCCTATGCTTGGACAACTGACAGACAACGGACGGGCAGCCGAAGCAGGGCTAAAAGAAGGAGATTACATTCAAAGCATTAACGGAGAGAAGATGAGGTCCTGGACCGACATTGTCTCTGCGGTAAAAGAAAACCCGGAAAAAGAAATTGACGTTGAGGTAAATAGAGATAAAAAAACCCTCCACATTTCAGTTACTCCGGAAGCCGTTAAAGATGAGAACAAAAAAACAATCGGCCGCTTTGGTTCTTACGCGCCAACTGAGAAAGGCGTTCTCTCAGCAGTTGCTTATGGTGCAACATCAACTGTTGATGTTACAAAAGCGATATTAACAAATCTCAGTAAATTAGTGACAGGACAATTTAAAATTGATATGCTTTCAGGTCCTGTCGGCATATACGATATGACAGACCAAGTGGCAAAAACGGGAATCATTAATTTATTCCAGTTTGCTGCATTTTTAAGTATTAACCTAGGTATCGTCAACCTGCTTCCGATTCCGGCTCTTGACGGCGGAAGACTGTTGTTTCTATTTATAGAAGCCATTCGGGGCAAACCGATCAACAGAGAAAAAGAAGCCTTTGTGGTGTTTATCGGAGTCGCTTTCCTAATGCTTCTTATGCTGGTCGTTACATGGAACGATATCCAGCGGCTGTTTTTGTAAATGAAAAGTAAATCAATCAGAGGTGCGAAGAAATGAGACAAAGCTTGACGCTTATTCCTACGCTCCGTGAAGTTCCAGCTGATGCCGAAGCGAAAAGTCATCAGCTTCTTCTAAGAGCAGGATTTATCAGACAGAATACGAGCGGGGTATACAGCTATATGCCTCTTGCGTATAAGGTTATTCAAAACATTCAGCAGATCGTCCGTGAGGAAATGGAAAAAATCGACGCTGTAGAAATGCTTATGCCCGCGCTGCAGCAGGCTGAGACATGGCAGGAATCAGGCAGATGGTATACGTACGGTCCTGAACTGATGAGACTTCAAGACCGTCACGGCCGTGAATTTGCTTTAGGGGCAACGCATGAAGAAGTGATCACTTCACTCGTTCGCGATGAGGTTAAATCCTATAAGCGTCTCCCTCTGACTCTGTACCAAATCCAGTCTAAATTCAGGGATGAAAAACGCCCGCGCTTCGGTTTATTAAGAGGCCGCGAATTCATTATGAAGGATGCTTATTCTTTCCATGCTTCTGAAGAGAGCTTGGATGAAACATATCAAAAAATGTACAATGCGTATTCTAATGTTTTCGCCCGCTGCGGCATTAATGTAAGACCTGTTATCGCTGACTCAGGTGCCATGGGTGGAAAAGATACACATGAGTTTATGGCACTTTCTGAAATCGGAGAGGATACCATTGCGTACTCTGATGAATCACAATATGCAGCCAATATCGAAATGGCTGAAGTTCTTTATCAGGAAGTCACTTCAAATGAAGAGCCTATCGCTTTAGAAAAAGTGCACACTCCTAATGTGAAAACGATCGATGAGCTGACTGCATTTTTACAGGTTTCAGCTGAAGCCTGCATTAAATCGGTATTGTTTAAAGCGGATGACCGTTTTGTTCTGGTGCTTGTAAGAGGGGATCACGAAGTGAATGATATTAAAGTGAAGAATCTCCTGCATGCAGAGGTTATGGAACTTGCTTCTCATGAAGAGGTCGTTCAGCAGCTTGGAACAGAGCCTGGTTTTGTCGGACCTATCGGTGTGAATCAAGAGATTGACGTCTATGCAGATTTCGCTGTTAAAGCAATGGTTAATGCTGTTGCCGGTGCGAATGAAGGAGATTATCATTATAAAAATGTCAACGTAACCCGCGATGCGCAAATTAAAGAATTTGCCGATCTTCGCTTTATTAAGGAAGGCGACCCGTCACCAGACGGCAAAGGCACGATCCGTTTTGCAGAAGGAATCGAAGTCGGACAAGTCTTTAAGCTTGGAACTCGTTATTCTGAAGCGATGAATGCGACATATTTAGATGAAAACGGACGAGCACAGCCAATGCTGATGGGCTGTTACGGAATCGGTGTTTCCAGAACCCTTTCTGCTATTGCTGAACAGCATCACGACGAAAAAGGCTTAATATGGCCAAAAAGCGTCGCGCCGTATGATCTTCATATTCTTGCACTGAATATCAAAAACGATGCGCAAAAAGAATTGGCTGAAAAGCTGTACGCTGATTTAAAGGCGAAAGGCTATGAAGTGCTGTATGACGATCGTGCGGAACGCGCCGGCGTAAAATTTGCTGACTCGGATCTAATCGGTCTTCCAATCCGTATTACTGTCGGCAAACGGGCTGATGAAGGAATTGTGGAAGTGAAAATCCGCAAAACAGGTGAGTCAACAGAAGTTTCTGTTGATGAGTTATCTGGTTTTATCAGCAAGCAGTAAACACCATAACGATTTATCAAAAAACATGTTAAAATAGAAATAATAGAAGGTACCTCATTGCCTGAGGTACCTTCACTTATGATGTTTTTAGGGGGGATACTGTCTTAATGGAACAGTTATCAGTAAACAGAAGGCAGTTTCAAATTCTTCTGCAGCAGATTAATATGACAGATGATACCTTCATGACATACTTTGAAGATGGCGAGATTAAAAAGCTGACGATACACAAAGCATCTAAATCTTGGCATTTTCATTTTAAATTTAAATCTTTGCTGCCTTATCAAATATATGACATGTTAACCATGAGGCTGACGCAATCGTTTGCCCATATTGCAAAAGTGACGTCTTCAATCGAAGTGCATGATGCCGAGGTTGATGAAGGCCTCGTGCAGGATTACTGGACACGCTGCATTGAAGAGTTGCAAGGCATTTCACCGCCGATTATCAGTCTCTTAAGCCAGCAAAAACCAAAGCTGAAGGGCAACAAACTGATTGTCAAAACAAAAACGGATACAGAAGCATCTGCTCTTAAGAACAAATACAGTGCGATGATTCAAGCGGGATACCGTCAATTTGGGTTTCCGGATTTTCAGCTTGATGCTGAAATATTTGTATCTGATCAAGAAGTGCAAAAGTTTCGGGAACAAAAGCTAGCTGAAGATCAAGAACGGGCGATGCAGGCTTTAATTGAAATGGAGAAGAAAGATAAAGAAAGTGATGAAGATCAAGCTCCTTCAGGGCCTCTTGTTATCGGCTATCAAATTAAAGATAACGAGGAAATCAGAACACTTGACAGCATAATGGACGAGGAACGGAGAATTACGGTTCAGGGTTATGTGTTTGATGTGGAAACCAGAGAACTGAAAAGCGGGCGCACGCTGTGCATCTTCAAAATTACTGACTACACAAATAGTATCTTAATTAAAATGTTTGCAAGAGAAAAAGAAGATGCGGCCCTGATGAAGTCTCTGAAAAAGGGCATGTGGGTAAAAGCGCGCGGAAGCATTCAAAACGACACCTTTGTCCGAGATCTGGTCATGATTGCAAACGATGTAAATGAGATAAAAGCAAAAAACCGTGAAGACACGGCGCCTGAAGGAGAAAAAAGGGTAGAATTGCATCTGCATTCCCCAATGAGCCAAATGGATGCTGTAACAGGCATCGGAAAGCTTGTTGAACAGGCGAAAAAATGGGGGCATGAGGCGATCGCTTTGACTGACCATGCTGTCGTTCAATCCTTCCCAGATGCGTATTCTGCTGCCCAAAAACATGGAATTAAAATGATTTACGGAATGGAAGCAAATATCGTGGATGACGGGGTGCCGATTGCTTATAATCCCGCACACCGTTTGCTTGATGAAGAAACATATGTCGTTTTTGACGTCGAAACAACCGGACTTTCCGCTGTGTATGATACGATTATTGAACTGGCGGCTGTAAAAGTGAAAGGCGGGGAGATCATTGATAAGTTTGAGTCATTTGCCAACCCGCATCGTCCGCTTTCGGCGACAATCATTGAACTGACAGGCATCACTGATGATATGCTGGTCGACGCGCCGGATGTAATAGACGTGATAAGAGATTTCAGAGAATGGATTGGCGATGATATTCTCGTCGCCCATAATGCAAGCTTCGATATGGGATTTTTAAACGTTGCTTTCAAAAAGCTTCTCCAAGTTGAAAAAGCAAAAAATCCTGTCATTGATACACTGGAGCTCGGCCGTTTTCTTTATCCGGAATTTAAGAATCACCGTCTGAACACGCTGTGTAAAAAGTTTAACATTGAACTTACACAGCACCACCGCGCGATCTACGATACCGAGGCAACCGCTTATTTGCTTTTGAAAATGCTGGAGGATGCTGCTGAAAAGGGCATTCAGTATCATGACCAGCTGAATGAAAATATGGGTCAGTCCAACGCTTATCAAAGGTCAAGACCGTATCATGCAACAGTGCTGGCGGTGAACAGCACAGGCTTGAAAAACTTATTTAAGCTCGTTTCACTTTCCCATATTCATTATTTTTACAGAGTGCCGCGTATTCCAAGATCTCAGCTTGAGAAATACAGGGAAGGCCTTCTGATCGGTTCAGCTTGCGACAGAGGAGAGGTTTTTGAAGGCATGATGCAAAAGTCGCCGGAAGAGGTGGAGGATGTTGCGTCATTCTACGATTATCTCGAGGTTCAACCGCCTGAGGTGTACCGCCACTTGCTTGAGCTAGAACTGGTTCGCGATGAAAAATCGCTGAAAGAAATCATTACGAATATCACCAAACTCGGTGAAAAGCTTAATAAACCTGTTGTCGCAACAGGAAATGTTCATTATTTGAATGATGAGGACAAAATTTACAGAAAGATTTTAGTATCCTCTCAGGGCGGCGCGAATCCGCTGAACAGACACGAACTCCCGAAAGTGCATTTCAGAACGACAGATGAAATGCTTGAAGCCTTTTCCTTCTTAGGAGAAGAAAAAGCGAAGGAAATCGTTGTCACCAACACACAAAAGGTTGCGTCTTTAATTGAAGACATCAAGCCGATTAAAGATGATTTATATACGCCGAAAATCGAAGGCGCTGATGAAGAGATCAGGGAAATGAGCTATCAGCGTGCACGAAGCATTTACGGAGAGCAGCTCCCTGAAATCGTTGAAGCGCGTATTGAAAAAGAACTGAAAAGTATCATCGGCCACGGCTTTGCTGTTATTTATTTGATCTCTCATAAACTCGTAAAGAGATCTCTCGATGACGGGTATCTGGTAGGGTCACGGGGATCGGTAGGTTCTTCATTAGTTGCGACACTTACTGAGATCACAGAGGTGAACCCGCTGCCGCCGCACTATATATGTGCTGAATGCCAGCATTCTGAGTTCTTTAATGACGGATCTGTCGGTTCAGGTTTTGACCTGCCTGACAAAATGTGTCCTCATTGCGGAACGCCTTTGAAAAAAGACGGGCACGATATTCCGTTTGAAACGTTCTTGGGATTTAAAGGGGATAAAGTACCTGATATCGATTTGAATTTCTCAGGGGAATATCAGCCGCAGGCCCACAATTATACAAAAGTATTGTTCGGAGAAGACAACGTATATCGTGCGGGAACGATCGGCACGGTTGCAGAAAAAACAGCCTACGGTTACGTAAAAGGCTATGCCGGCGACAATAATCTCCATATGCGCGGCGCCGAAATCGACCGGCTTGTGCAAGGCTGTACAGGTGTAAAACGGACGACCGGACAGCACCCTGGCGGTATTATCGTAGTTCCGGATTATATGGATATTTATGATTTCTCTCCGATTCAGTTTCCGGCAGATGCGACAGGTTCTGAATGGAAAACGACTCATTTTGACTTCCATTCCATTCATGACAACCTGCTGAAGCTTGATATTCTGGGGCACGATGACCCGACGGTAATCCGTATGCTTCAAGATTTAAGCGGAATTGATCCAAAAACGATTCCGACAGATGACCCTGAAGTAATGAAAATCTTCCAAGGAACCGAATCACTCGGTGTCACACAGGAACAGATTGGATGTAAAACGGGCACCCTGGGAATTCCTGAATTCGGAACCCGCTTTGTCCGGCAAATGCTTGAAGACACAAAGCCGACAACGTTTTCTGAGCTCGTTCAGATTTCAGGGCTGTCTCACGGAACAGATGTATGGCTCGGCAATGCGCAAGAGCTCATTCACAATAATATTTGTGAGCTGAGTGAGGTGATCGGCTGCCGTGATGACATTATGGTTTATTTAATCTATCAAGGGCTCGAGCCGTCACTGGCGTTTAAAATTATGGAATTTGTCCGTAAAGGAAAAGGTTTAACGCCTGAATGGGAAGAAGAAATGAAAAATAACAATGTACCAGACTGGTATATCGATTCCTGCAAAAAGATTAAATACATGTTCCCGAAAGCCCACGCCGCGGCTTATGTATTAATGGCGGTCCGTATTGCTTACTTTAAAGTGCATCACGCGCTTCTGTATTATGCGGCTTATTTTACGGTTCGTGCAGACGACTTTGATATTGATACAATGATCAAAGGCTCCACAGCAATCAAAGCTGTAATGGAGGATATCAACTCCAAAGGGCTTGATGCGTCGCCGAAGGAAAAAAACCTTCTCACAGTATTAGAATTAGCGCTGGAAATGTGTGAAAGAGGCTATTCATTCCAAAAAGTCGATTTATACCGCTCCAGCGCAACGGAATTTATTATTGACGGCAACAGCCTGATCCCGCCGTTTAATTCTATTCCTGGATTAGGTACGAACGCCGCTCTAAATATTGTAAAGGCCCGTGAAGAAGGAGAATTTCTCTCAAAAGAAGATTTGCAAAAGAGAGGGAAAGTATCAAAAACGATTTTAGAGTATTTAGATCGTCACGGCTGTTTGGAGTCATTGCCGGATCAAAACCAATTATCGCTGTTTTAGCATATAAAAGCCGAATTTCTTAAGAAATTCGGCTTTTATGCATACATGAGCGGCAAAAGTGCAATCGTATGAGTAGAGCCCCTGTGATCAGCTTAACAGCGTAAAGGTAACGTATATCCATTTGCAATAAAAATATGGTTATGGTATAGTTTTATTGGAAATGCTAACGATTACCGAGGCAAAGAGTGGGGAAACCCGCTCTTTTGTATTGAACAAGACAATTTTGTCTCGACATGTTCATCGTTTACTTTAAAGCCCCTGCTCTTTTGAAGCAGGGTTTTTATGCAGAGTGACGAGACGAATATGATATCGACAGCACAAGGAGGAAGAACATGAGCAAAAAAGTGACTGACACCGTTCAAGAAATGGCTCAGCCAATCGTAGACAGCCTTCAGCTCGAACTCGTTGACATTGAATTTGTCAAAGAGGGTCAAAGCTGGTTCCTTCGCGTGTTTATTGATTCCGATGACGGTGTGGATATTGAGGAATGTGCCAAAGTAAGCGAAGCTCTAAGCGAGAAGCTTGATGAGGCAGACCCAATCAGCCAAAATTACTTTCTTGAGGTTTCATCCCCGGGAGCTGAGCGTCCATTAAAGAAAAAAGCCGATTTCGAAAAATCACTTGGGAAAAATGTATACATTAAGACCTATGAGCCGATTGACGGCGTAAAAGTGTTTGAAGGACAGCTGGCTGAATTCGATGGACAAACAGTGACAGTTGAGATGACAATCAAAACAAGAAAGAAACGGATCGATATTCCGTATGAAAAAATAGCTAACGCAAGATTAGCTGTAACATTCTAATGAATACAAGTTTTAAGGGGGGAGACCGTTAACATGAGCAGTGAATTACTAGATGCTCTCACCATTCTTGAAAAAGAAAAAGGCATCAGCAAAGAAATTATCATTGAAGCAATCGAAGCTGCTTTAATTTCTGCTTATAAGCGAAATTTTAATCAGGCGCAGAATGTACGGGTGGATTTGAACCGTGAAACAGGTACAATCCGTGTATTCGCAAGAAAAGATGTCGTTGATGAGGTATACGATCAAAGACTGGAGATCTCAATCGAAGAGGCGCAAAGCATCCACCCGGAATATATGGTAGGCGATGTTGTAGAGATTGAAGTAACGCCTAAGGATTTCGGACGCATTGCGGCCCAAACAGCGAAGCAGGTCGTGACACAGCGTGTGCGCGAAGCTGAACGCGGTGTGATCTATTCTGAGTTTATTGACCGTGAAGAAGACATCATGACTGGTATCGTCCAGCGCCTGGACAATAAATTTATCTATGTGTCTTTGGGCAAAATTGAAGCTTTGCTGCCGGTTAATGAACAAATGCCGAATGAAAGCTATAAGCCTCATGACCGCATTAAGGTGTATATCACAAAAGTAGAAAAAACGACGAAAGGCCCGCAGATTTATGTGTCAAGAACACACCCAGGCCTCTTGAAGCGTTTATTTGAAATCGAAGTGCCGGAAATTTATGATGGAACTGTAGAGCTGAAATCTGTTGCCAGAGAAGCAGGCGACCGTTCGAAAATTTCTGTTCGCACTGATGATCCTGATGTGGATCCGGTGGGCTCTTGCGTCGGTCCTAAAGGCCAGCGTGTACAGGCGATTGTCAATGAATTAAAAGGTGAAAAAATTGACATTGTCAACTGGTCGAATGATCCTGTAGAATTTGTCGCGAATGCGCTCAGCCCTTCGAAAGTGCTGGATGTCATCGTGAATGAAGAAGAAAAAGCGACAACTGTTATTGTTCCTGATTACCAGCTGTCTCTGGCGATTGGCAAAAGAGGGCAAAACGCACGCTTAGCTGCTAAATTGACAGGCTGGAAGATTGATATTAAGAGCGAAACAGACGCAAGAGAGCTTGGAATCTATCCGAGAGAACTTGAAGAAGACGACGAAGAGCCGCTCTTTACGGAGCCTGAAATTGCTGAATCGGATGAATAAGAGGTGACCTTAGGTGAATAAACACAAAAAGATCCCGTTACGCAAGTGTGTAGTGACTGGAGAAATGAAGCCTAAAAAGGAACTAATCCGAGTTGTACGTTCAAAAGAAGGCGAAATCTCAGTAGATCCGACCGGGAAAAAGAACGGGCGGGGTGCTTATTTAACGCTGGATAAAGAGTGCATCTTAGCAGCAAAAAAGAAAAACACTTTGCAAAATCAATTTCAATCACAAATCGATGACCAGATTTTCGAAGAATTGCTGGAACTGGCGGAAAAGGTGAAAAAATAAAATGTCTGGAATGGAATGGTTTCCCTTGCTGGGTCTGGCCAATCGAGCTCGTAAGGTCGTGTCAGGCGAGGACTTGGTTATTAAAGAAATCAGGAATGCGCGTGCGAAGCTTGTCCTGCTTACAGAGGATGCATCATCTAACACAGCAAAGAAAGTAACCGACAAGTGCAATTATTATAAAGTTCCTTATAAAAAAGTCGCGGATCGCGCGATTCTTGGACGCTCTATCGGTAAAGAATCCCGTGTCGTTGTCGCCGTCACTGACCAAGGTTTTGCGAATAAGCTGATCAGCTTGCTCGATTAATATTTTTGGGGGTGAACGAATGGCTAAAATGAGAGTATACGAATATGCAAAAGCGTTAAATGTTTCAAGTAAGGAAATTTTGACCGCACTGAAGAACATGGATTTAGAAGTGAATAATCATATGGCCATGCTTGAAGAAAAGGCCATTAAACAGCTTGATGCCAAATTTAAAAAAGGCGGCGCAGCCGTTAAATCTCAAAAGCCTGCGGAAACGAACAAAAACAAACAGCCGCAAGGGGTAAATCAGCAGTCTGCTGGAAATCAACCAAATAAAATTCGAGACGGAAAGAAGAATGACGTGCAGAATAATCAATTTAACAAAAACAAGAAGAATAACAACAACAAAAAAAATAAACGCAACAATAACAACAACAGAAATCAACATCAGCAAAAGCCTGTGAAGCCGAAAAAAGAGCTTCCTGAAAAAATTACGTTCTCAGGCACTTTAACAGTCGGCGCACTGGCCGAAGAGCTTGGCAAAGAGCCTTCTGAACTCATCAAAAAACTGATGCTTCTTGGTGTTATGGCAACCATTAACCAAGAGCTCGATAAAGACACAATCGAACTGATTGCATCAGAATACGGTGTTGAAACTGAAGAAGTTATTGTCCTTGAAGAAACTGAATTAGAGAAATACGAAGAGCCTGACAAAGAAGAGGATCTTGAAATTCGTCCTCCTGTCGTTACAATCATGGGTCACGTTGACCATGGGAAAACAACGCTTCTTGACAGCATCCGTAAAACAAAGGTTGTTGAAGGAGAAGCTGGCGGAATCACTCAGCATATCGGAGCCTACCAAATCGAAGAAAACGGCAAGAAAATCACTTTCTTGGATACCCCGGGTCACGCCGCATTTACAACAATGCGTGCACGCGGTGCGGAAGTAACCGATATTACGATCTTGGTTGTAGCTGCGGATGACGGTGTAATGCCGCAAACAGTAGAGGCGATCAACCACGCGAAAGCAGCTGAAGTACCGATCATCGTTGCTGTGAATAAAGTTGATAAAGAAGCTGCAAACCCTGACCGTGTGATGCAAGAACTGACAGAATACGGACTTGTGCCTGAAGCTTGGGGCGGAGAAACGATTTTTGTTCCGCTTTCCGCTTTAACTGGAAAAGGCATTGATGAACTCGTTGAAATGATCTTGCTTGTCAGTGAGGTAGAGGAACTGAAAGCGAACCCGAACCGCCAGGCAAAAGGAACTGTTATTGAAGCGGAACTTGATAAAGGCAGAGGGTCAGTTGCGACATTGCTCGTACAGACTGGAACACTGCATGTCGGTGATCCGATTGTAGTCGGCAATACATTTGGCCGTGTCCGTGCAATGGTCAATGACATTGGTCGCCGTGTGAAAACAGCGGGACCGTCTACTCCGGTTGAAATTACCGGTCTAAATGACGTGCCTCAAGCGGGAGATCAATTCCTTGTCTTTAAAGATGAAAAAACAGCTCGTTCTGTTGGAGAAGCCCGTGCTTCCAAACAGCTTGAAGAGCAGCGCAGCGATAAAGCAAAGCTGAGTCTTGACGACTTATTCGAGCAAATTAAACAAGGTGATGTAAAAGACATCAACCTCATCGTAAAAGCTGACGTTCAAGGATCTGCCGAAGCTTTAACAGCCGCACTTCAAAAAATTGAAGTTGAAGGCGTTAAAGTGAAAATCATCCACACAGGCGTTGGTGCAATCACAGAATCTGACATTATTTTAGCATCTGCTTCCAATGCAATTGTTATCGGGTTTAATGTGAGACCGGACGGTAATGCTAAGAGTACGGCTGAAGCTGAAAACGTAGATATTCGTCTTCACCGTATTATTTACAAAGTAATCGACGAGATTGAAGCAGCTATGAAAGGTATGCTTGATCCTGAATATGAAGAAAAAGTAATTGGTCAAGTAGAAGTCCGCCAAACATTTAAAGTGTCTAAAATCGGTACGATTGCCGGAGGATATGTTACTGAAGGAACGATTACGCGCGACAGCGGCCTCCGTTTAATTCGTGACGGCGTCGTAATCTTCGAAGGCGAAGTGGACGTTCTGAAACGCTTTAAAGACGATGTGAAAGAAGTTTCACAAGGCTACGAATGTGGTATAACGATTAAGAAATACAATGACATTCGTGAAGGTGACATCCTTGAAGCGTATGTCATGCAAGAAATTGAAAGAACGTGATCGGATTTGCGGAATGTGAATGCATCATTTATGATGCAGGATCGTTAAAAGAAAAGCGCGCCGTTCTGAAGCGGATCTTAACCAGGGTTCAAAATAAGTTCAATGTTTCGATTTCGGAGATTGGCTATCAGGACACATGGCAAAGAACCAGCTTTGGAATTGCCGCTGTTTCTTCCTCTCGCGTTCAGACAGAAAAAGAGTTGCAGCGTGTTCTTGCGTTTATCGACTCTTTTCCTGAAATTGAACGGACGATCACTAGAACAGAGTGGTTTTAACTTAGAGGTGATTGAATTGAGTATGAGAGCAAACCGTGTCGGCGAGCAAATGAAAAAAGAACTCGGTGATATTATCAGCCGAAAGCTGAAGGATCCGAGAATTGGTTTTCTGACAGTAACGGATGTACGTGTATCAGGTGATTTACAAATTGCAAAGGTGTATATTTCCGTTCTCGGAGACGAGAAAAAACGGGAGGAAGCACTGAAAGGGCTTGCTAAGGCGAAAGGGTTTATTCGCTCTGAAATCGGCAGCCGCATCAGACTTCGTAAAACGCCTGAAATTGAATTTGAGTTCGATGAATCAATTGATTACGGAAATCGAATCGAAACATTGATTCACCAATTGAATTCAGAGAACCCGTCTGAATAACAAATGAAGAGGATAGGCGTTCGTCGTCTGTCCTCTTTTCTGCGTTTTGAAGAAAATCTTCACAACAGAAGGAGTGAAAGGCATATGGTTAACGGAGTTCTCCTTTTACATAAACCGGTCGGCATGACATCGCATGATTGTGTCATGAAGATCCGGAAGCTGCTTAAAACAAAAAAAGTCGGACATACGGGAACGCTTGATCCTGAGGTATCAGGTGTGCTTCCGATTTGTGTGGGCCGGGCTACAAAAATTGTCGAATATTTAACTGAGAAGTCTAAAACATATGATGCAGAAATTACGCTTGGTGTTTCAACGACGACAGAGGATCAAACCGGAGAAACCGTTGAAACAAAGCCAGTAGATCAAGCTGTTGATGAAGCAGAAGTAGAAAAGGTTTTAAACAGTTTAAAGGGACAACAAGAACAGATTCCCCCGATGTATTCCGCAGTAAAGGTAAACGGCAAAAAATTATATGAATATGCAAGAGCGGGACTTGAAGTAGAACGGCCAAAACGTCTTATTACCATTGAAGATATTGTGCTCACTACAGGGGTTAAACATAATGGAGAGACAGCGAGTTTCCGGTTTACAGTAACATGTTCAAAAGGAACCTATGTGCGGACATTGGCGGTTATGATTGGCGAAAAGCTCGGATATCCGGCTCACATGTCTCATTTGATCCGTACGGCATCCGGTGACTTTTCTCTTGATGAATGCTTTACGTTTGAAGAGCTGGAAGCTCAAGCCGAGGCCGGAACTGTAGCAGACCATACAGTCTCTATTGAACGTGCGCTCAATCATTTGCCGAAATGGATCATAAGTGATACATTAGCTAAGAAAGTAGAAAATGGGGCTTTGCTTGAAACACCAGAACAATTCTCGGATCTGACAAGTGACGACCGTCTCGCAGTCTATACGGAATCCAGAGGCTGTCTGGCGATTTATTTCCCTCATCCTACAAAACACGGGCTATTAAAGCCGGCAAAAGTATTGATGCAAAAAAGCGAACAATAGAAAAAAGGTGACCGTTCTGTGAAGACGATACATATTACACATCCGCATCATTTAATAAAAGAGGAGCAGCCAAAGTCTGTGATGGCGTTAGGTTATTTTGACGGCGTTCATTTAGGGCATCAAAAGGTAATCGGCGCAGCTAAACAGATTGCTGAAGAAAAGAATCTGACATTAGCTGTGATGACCTTTCACCCCCATCCTTCCCATGTGCTGGGCAGGGATCAGGAACCAAAGGATCTGATTACCCCTCTTGAAGATAAAATCAGCCAAATTGAACAATTAGGCACGGAGATTCTGTATGTCGTTAAATTCAATGAAGTGTTTGCTTCTCTGACTCCTAAGCAGTTTGTTGATCAGTATATTTTAGGCCTTAATGTACAGCATGCAGTGGCAGGCTTTGATTTTACGTACGGAAAATACGGCAAAGGAACAATGGAAACGATGCCGGTTGATTTAGATGGAAAAGCTGATTGCACAATGGTGGAAAAATTGACGGAGCAGGATAAAAAAATCAGCTCCAGCTATATTCGGACTGCACTTCAAAACGGAGACGTTGAACTGGCCAATGTCTTGCTTGGACAGCCCTACTTTATTAAAGGAATTGTCATTCACGGAGATAAAAGAGGGCGGACAATCGGGTTTCCGACGGCCAATATCGGCTTGAATAACAGCTATATTGTCCCGCCGACCGGTGTATATGCCGTCAAGGCGGAAATAAACGGCGAGATTTACAACGGCGTTTGCAATATCGGCTATAAGCCGACGTTTTATGAAAAACGACCGGAACAGCCTTCAATTGAGGTCAATTTATTTAATTTTGATCAAGAAGTATACGGAGCCGCTATAAAAATTGAATGGTATAAACGAATTCGGAGCGAGCGCAAGTTCAACGGCATTCAAGAATTAACAGAGCAAATTGAGAAAGATAAGCAGCAAGCGATCCGTTATTTCAGCAATTTGCGGAAATAACATGCAGCGCACACAAATTTTATTCTAAAATATTTGCATATAGGCTCGATTTTTAGTATGATAGTTTTCGTAGTCTTAAAACCTTTGCTTGGCAATCCGAAGTCACCGACGGTTGCTAGGTAACTGGGGCTAAATATTATTTGGAGGTGAAACAGGATGGCAATTACTCAAGAGCGTAAAAACCAACTCATCAGCGAGTTTAAAACACACGAATCTGATACTGGATCTCCAGAAGTTCAGATCGCTATCCTAACTGATTCAATTAACAACTTGAACGAGCATTTACGTACTCACAAGAAAGACCACCATTCACGTCGCGGTCTTCTTAAAATGGTAGGTAAGCGTCGTAATCTTCTTACGTATCTGCGTAATAAAGACGTAACTCGTTACCGTGAGTTAATTAACAAACTAGGCTTACGTCGATAATCGTAAAAAGCGGGAGGATTCCCGCTTTTTTATCGTATAAAAGCGAAAAATTTTTATAATCAATCATTGAAATCCTTTTACATACTACTTTGACATTGATATGTTCAATCCATTTCGTTCATAATAGGAGTAATTGATTATTTCACACAACGAAGAGAGGAGTTCGTAATCGTATGGGACAAGAAAAACATGTCTTTACCATAGATTGGGCCGGAAGAACGCTTACTGTTGAAACCGGCCAGCTTGCCAAACAGGCAAATGGTGCTGTTATGGTTCGCTACGGCGATACAGCAGTACTCAGTACAGCAACCGCTTCAAAAGAACCGAAGCCGCTTGATTTCTTCCCGCTTACTGTAAACTACGAGGAAAGATTGTATGCGGTAGGTAAAATACCTGGCGGGTTTATTAAAAGAGAAGGACGTCCAAGTGAAAAAGCTGTTTTGGCGAGCCGTTTAATCGACCGTCCGATCCGGCCTTTGTTCGCCGATGGATTCCGTAATGAAGTTCAAGTCATCAGCATCGTCATGAGTGTTGATCAAGACTGCTCTTCAGAAATGGCTGCTATGTTCGGTTCATCGCTTGCACTTTCTGTATCAGACATCCCGTTTGAAGGACCGATTGCAGGGGTAACTGTCGGACGCATTGACAATCAATTTGTTATTAACCCTACGGTTGATCAGCTTGAGAAAAGTGATATCAATCTTGTCGTTGCCGGAACTAAAGATGCAATTAACATGGTGGAAGCGGGGGCAGACGAAGTTCCTGAGGAAACGATGCTAGAAGCGATTATGTTCGGCCATGATGAGATTAAACGCCTGATTGCATTCCAAGAAGAAATTGTTGCAGCTGTCGGCAAAGAAAAATCAGAAATTAAGCTTTATGAAATTGATGAAGAGCTGAGTGAAAAAGTAAAGGCTTTAGCAGAGCAAGATCTGCTGAAAGCAATCCAGGTTCATGAAAAGCATGCCCGCGAAGATGCCATTAATGAAGTAAAAAACACAGTTGTGGCAAAATTCGAGGATGATGAGCATGACGAGGAAACAATCAAACAAGTCAAACAGATTTTGTCCAAGCTTGTCAAAAATGAAGTGCGCCGCCTTATTACTGAAGAGAAAGTAAGACCTGACGGCCGCGGAGTCGATCAAATCCGCCCGCTTTCTTCTGAGGTTGGCCTCTTGCCGAGAACACACGGTTCCGGATTGTTCACAAGAGGACAGACCCAGGCTCTCAGCGTTTGTACGTTAGGTGCTCTCGGAGATGTGCAAATCCTTGATGGTTTAGGTGTCGAAGAATCGAAACGGTTTATGCATCATTACAACTTCCCGCAATTCAGCGTCGGGGAAACTGGACCGATGCGCGGACCGGGACGCCGTGAAATCGGACATGGAGCTCTTGGTGAGCGTGCGCTTGAGCCTGTTATTCCATCTGAAAAAGATTTCCCTTATACTGTCCGTCTTGTATCTGAAGTGCTTGAATCAAACGGTTCTACTTCTCAGGCAAGTATCTGTGCAAGCACACTTGCGATGATGGATGCCGGTGTACCGATTAAAGCACCAGTCGCAGGTATTGCAATGGGACTTGTCAAATCAGGCGAACATTATACTGTTCTGACTGATATTCAAGGCATGGAAGATGCGCTTGGAGACATGGACTTTAAAGTTGCCGGAACTGCAAAGGGCGTAACGGCGCTGCAAATGGACATTAAAATTGAAGGCCTTTCCAGAGAGATTCTTGAAGAAGCGCTTCAGCAGGCGAAAAAAGGAAGAATGGAAATCCTCAACAGTATGCTTGCTACATTAAGCGAATCAAGAAAAGAGCTTTCTCAATATGCGCCTAAGATTTTAACAATGGCTATTAATCCTGATAAAATCCGCGATGTCATCGGACCTAGCGGAAAACAAATCAATAAAATCATCGAAGAGACCGGTGTTAAAATTGATATCGAGCAGGATGGCACAATCTTTATTTCGTCGACAGTTGAAAGCAGCAACCAAAAAGCGAAGAAAATCATCGAAGACCTCGTCAGAGAGGTTGAAGTCGGCCAGCTTTACTTAGGTAAAGTGAAACGAATTGAAAAGTTCGGCGCTTTCGTTGAAATTTTCAGCGGAAAAGACGGTTTGGTGCACATTTCAGAGCTTGCGCTTGAGCGCGTAGGAAAAGTTGAAGATGTTGTCAAAATCGGAGATGAGATTCTTGTGAAGGTTACTGAAATCGATAAGCAAGGACGGGTCAACTTGTCTCGTAAAGCTGTGCTCCGTGAAGAGAAAGAAAAAGAAGAACAAAAATCTTAAATGAAAACATAAAAGGAGCCTGGGAGACCCGGCTTCTTTATTTTGACGCTTTAAAAAGCAAGCGGGTTCTACCTTGTCCTTCTCCTTCATAATGTGAGGTGAGGGGGGACAGAACATGTACAAAAAATTTGTACCGTTTGCCGTTTTTCTATTTCTTTTTTTTGTTTCATTCGAGATGATGAAAAATCCGCACACACTTGATTATATAGGGGCAATGAAACAAGATACGGTGACCGTCTCGGCGTCCAAAGACCCGCTATATGAAGAATTGCTTCAAAAGGCGCCAGATTATGAAGTAAAGCCTCAGAATGCAAGAATAGACAAGGTGTGGAAAAGCATTCCCGGTTACAATGGTTTAAAGGTCAATATTGAAAAATCATATAAAAAAATGAAAAAGCACGGTGAGTTTCGGGAAAACGATTTAGTGTACAGTCAAGTAAAACCAAGCGTTCATCTTGAGTCTCTTCAGCCAGAGCCTATTTACAAAGGGAATCCGGAAAAACCGATGGTGGCTTTTTTAATTAATGTGGCATGGGGAAACGAATATTTGGAAAGAATGCTCCCTGTCCTTCAAAAGCATAACGTGAAGGCTACGTTTTTTCTGGAAGGCAATTGGGTGAAAAACAATGAACAGCTGGCTAAAAAGATTGCGGAAAAAGGACATGAAATCGGAAATCATTCATACAATCATCCGGATATGAGCAAACTGACTACAGGAAGAATTTCCGAACAGCTCGACAAGACGAATGAGCAAATAGAAAAAACGCTCGGCGTCAAGCCGAAATGGTTCGCTCCGCCAAGCGGGAGTTTCAGGAAAGCGGTTGTTGACATTGCAGCTGAGAAACATATGGGAACGGTGATGTGGACGGTTGATACAATCGACTGGCAAAAACCGGCTCCGTCTGCACTTCAAACCCGGGTGTTAAGCAAGATACATAATGGTGCCATGATTTTAATGCATCCGACCGATCCCACGGCGGAAAGTCTTGAAGCGCTGATTACAAAGATAAAAGATAAAGGATATGCGCTTGGAACAGTCACTGAACTAATGGATGAAACAAGACTGTTGAAGTAACAGGGCAGGCAGCTAGTCTTTGAATAGGAGGAACAAATTTGATTAAACGATATACGTGTCAAAATGGTGTAAGAGTTGTGCTTGAAAATAACCCGACAGTCCGTTCTGTCGCGATCGGCGTTTGGATTGGTACAGGCTCGCGGCACGAAACGCCGGAGATAAATGGGATTTCCCACTTTTTGGAGCATATGTTCTTCAAAGGGACGAGCACAAGATCTGCACGTGAGATAGCAGAATCTTTTGATCGTATTGGCGGTCAGGTTAATGCGTTTACCTCAAAGGAATATACCTGCTATTATGCAAAGGTGCTTGATGAACATGCGAATTACGCCCTTGACGTATTAGCAGATATGTTCTTTCATTCAACTTTTGATGAAAACGAGCTGAAAAAAGAAAAAAATGTAGTTTACGAAGAAATAAAAATGTATGAAGACGCGCCCGATGATATTGTTCATGATTTACTGAGCAAAGCCACGTACGGGAATCATTCTTTAGGCTATCCGATTCTAGGCACAGAAGAAACGCTTGATTCCTTTAACGGCGACTCTCTCAGACAGTACATGCATGATTATTATACGCCGGACCGTGTCGTTATTTCTGTAGCGGGTAATATTTCAGAAAGCTTTATAAAAGATGTAGAAAAATGGTTCGGATCATATGAGGCAAAAGGCAAAGCGACAGGTCTACAGAAGCCCGGATTCCATACAGAAAAACTCACAAGAAAAAAAGAAACAGAACAAGCCCATTTATGCCTGGGATTTAAAGGGCTGGAAGTCGGTCATGAAAAAATTTATGATTTGATCGTCCTTAATAATGTGCTCGGAGGCAGCATGAGCAGCCGTCTGTTCCAAGATGTTCGTGAAGATAAAGGGCTCGCTTATTCTGTTTACAGCTATCACAGCTCATATGAGGACAGCGGCATGCTCACCATTTATGGCGGAACAGGTGCAAATCAGCTTCAGCAGCTGTCAGAAACCATTCAAGAAACCCTTGCAACATTAAAGCGCGACGGCATAACGCCGAAAGAGCTGGAAAACAGCAAGGAGCAAATGAAGGGAAGCTTGATGCTGAGCTTAGAAAGCACGAACAGCAAAATGAGCCGAAACGGTAAAAATGAACTGCTGCTCGGAAAACACAAAACATTAGACGAAATTATTAATGAATTAAACGCTGTAAACTTAGAACGTGTCAACGGTCTTGCCAGACAAATGTTTACGAATGACTATTCTCTGGCTCTTATCAGCCCCTCTGGCAATATGCCGTCATAAATCTGAAATGCCTGCCCTGAAACGGAGCAGGCATTTTTTTATCCTTTTGATCATACATAGTACAAGGGGGTGACAGAGATGCGGCTCAGTGAATTATCCGGGAAGGAAATTGTCGACATCAAAAGAGCTGAACGGCTGGGAGTACTGGGTCAGACCGATTTAGAAATCAATGAACAGGATGGTCAGATCACAGCGCTCCTCATTCCGACAGTCAAATGGTTTGGTTTGAGAAAACACGGTCAAGACATTCGTGTCCCCTGGAATCATATTCAAAAGATCGGATCAGATATGATCATTTTAGATGTCCCTGAGGAAATTTCTCCTCACCAAGAGTAACTATAGAAAAGGCCCAACTCTGCAGGTTATGGGCTTTCATGAAAACATCCAAACATCGGCTGAGTCAGCCGATGTTTTTTTGTGTGAAAAAAGCGTATGTTTTAATTCACCGCTATTTCCTTTTGATCATAAGATGAAGGGGAGCTTAACAGCTAGGGATCCAGTATATACAAAGAAGGTGAACGTTTAACATGTTAACCGGATTGAAAATTGCAGTTATCGGCGGTGACGCAAGACAGCTCGAAATTATTAGAAAGCTCACTGAACAGCAGACTGACATCTATCTCGTCGGTTTTGACCAATTGGATCACGGTTTTACCGGAGCTGTAAAATGCAACATTGATGAAATTCCTTATCAGCAAATAGACAGTATCATTCTTCCTGTGTCTGCGACAACAGGAGAAGGTGTCGTATCAACCGTATTTTCAAATGAAGAAGTTGTTTTAAAACAGGAGCACCTTGACCAAACGCCTGCACACTGTGTCATTTTCTCAGGAATTTCTAACGCCTATTTAGAAAACATTGTAGCTCAAGCAAACAGAAAACTTGTTAAGCTGTTTGAGCGGGATGACATTGCGATATACAATTCTATTCCGACAGTAGAAGGAACCATCATGCTGGCCATTCAGCATACAGATTATACGATACACGGATCTCAGGTGGCGGTTCTCGGGCTGGGACGCACCGGAATGACGATCGCCCGTACATTTGCCGCGCTTGGAGCGAAGGTAAAGGTCGGGGCAAGAAGTTCAGCGCATCTGGCGCGCATCACCGAAATGGGGCTCGTTCCGTTTCACACTGATGAACTCAAAGAGCATGTCAAAGATATAGATATTTGTATTAATACCATACCGAGCATGATTTTGAATCAAACTGTGCTTTCTCGCATGACACCGAAAACCTTAATATTGGATCTGGCTTCACGACCCGGCGGAACCGATTTTAAATATGCTGAAAAACAAGGGATTAAGGCACTCCTTGCCCCTGGTTTGCCGGGGATTGTCGCTCCTAAAACAGCAGGGCAGATCCTCGCCAATGTCTTGAGCAAGCTTTTGGCTGAACTACATGCTGAGGAGGGGAAATAAGAATGTCGTCACTAAAAGGGAAAAGAATCGGATTTGGACTGACCGGCTCGCATTGCACATATGAAGCGGTGTTTCCGCAAATTGAGACGCTAGTCAATGAAGGAGCGGAAGTCCGGCCGATTGTCACATTTACTGTAAAATCGACTGATACACGCTTTGGAGAAGGAGCGGAATGGGTTAAAAAGATTGAAGACCTTACCGGATATGAGGCAATTGATTCAATTGTAAAGGCTGAACCCCTCGGGCCAAAGCTTCCGCTGGACTGCATGGTAATTGCGCCTTTAACCGGAAATTCGATGAGCAAGCTCGCCAACGCCATGACAGACAGCCCTGTACTGATGGCTGCAAAAGCAACAATCAGAAACAATCGGCCGGTCGTTCTCGGTATATCAACAAATGACGCTCTCGGTTTAAACGGCACAAACCTAATGAGGCTCATGTCTACCAAAAATATCTTCTTTATTCCATTTGGGCAAGACGATCCCTTCAAAAAACCGAATTCAATGGTTGCCAAAATGGATCTGCTTCCTCAAACCGTTCAAAAGGCGCTGATGCATCAGCAGCTTCAGCCGATTCTCGTTGATAATTATCAGGGAAATGACTAAATATACAGAAAATCTTTCCCAAACAAAAAATTTCGGTCATCACCCGCATATTCTATGGTAAAATAAAACGTAAAATTATAGTCAAATCAATTCAATGAAGCTGATTGGCGGAAGGAGTTTTACAGATGGGAAGAGGTTTACACGTAGCTGTTGTCGGAGCGACAGGAGCTGTAGGACAACAAATGCTTAAAACACTTGAAGACAGAAATTTTGAAATGGACACACTTACATTGCTATCTTCAAAACGCTCTGCGGGTACCCAAGTCACATTTAAAGGCCAAGAGCTGACTGTTCAGGAAGCTTCTCCTGAGAGCTTTGAAGGGGTAAATATTGCTTTGTTTAGCGCTGGCGGAAGCGTATCACAGGCATTGGCACCAGAAGCTGTAAAACGCGGCGCTATTGTTATAGATAATACAAGTGCGTTCCGTATGGACGAAAATACACCGCTTGTTGTGCCTGAAGTTAACGAGGCAGACTTGCACGAACACAACGGCATTATTGCCAACCCTAACTGCTCTACAATTCAAATGGTGGCTGCGCTGGAACCGATCCGCAAAGCTTACGGCTTAAACAAAGTTATCGTATCAACTTACCAAGCGGTATCAGGAGCGGGAAATGAAGCTGTAAAAGAGCTGTACAGCCAAACAGAGGCGATTTTGAACAACGAAGAAATCAAACCAGAGATTATGCCTGTAAAAGGGGATAAAAAACACTATCAAATCGCTTTCAATGCGATTCCGCAAATTGATAAATTCCAAGATAACGGCTATACGTTTGAGGAAATGAAAATGATAAATGAAACAAAAAAAATCATGCACATGCCTGAGCTTCAAGTAGCGGCTACATGTGTGAGACTTCCGATTGAAACCGGCCATTCAGAGTCCGTTTACATCGAGGTAGACCGAGATGGCGCTACTGTGGAAGATATTAAAAACCTATTAAAAGAAGCTCCTGGCATTACACTTCAGGACGACCCGAGCCAGCAGCTTTATCCGATGCCTGCCGATGCAGTCGGCAAAAACGATGTGTTTGTAGGCCGTATCCGCAAAGACTTGGACAGAGCAAACGGTTTTCATTTATGGGTAGTTTCTGATAACCTATTAAAAGGCGCGGCATGGAACTCTGTTCAAATTGCAGAAAGCCTGAAAAAACTAAACCTCGTATAAAAGAAAGAATTTCCCAAAGACGAATAGAAGAGAGTAAGGCGCAAATAGCCTGCTCTCTTCTGTTACGTCCGAATAATTTGGAGTGAAAACAGTGAAGATAATTGTTCAGAAGTTTGGCGGGACATCTGTAAAAGATGACAAAGGCCGTAAACTGGCTTTAGAGCACATTAAAGAAGCAATCAGTGAAGGATATAAGGTTGTCGTTGTCGTTTCCGCGATGGGCCGGAAGGGTGATCCGTACGCAACAGACTCTCTGTTGGGACTGCTTTACGGCGATCAGTCTGCGATTTCCCCGAGAGAGCAGGATCTGCTTTTATCATGCGGAGAGACGATTTCTTCTGTCGTCTTTACGAGCATGCTGCTGGATAACGGTGTAAAAGCATCTGCGCTGACAGGGGCTCAGGCTGGGTTCTTAACGAATGATCAGCATACAAATGCGAAAATCCTTGAAATGAAACCGGAGCGTTTATTCAGTGTGCTTGCGAATCATGACGCAGTAGTCGTCGCAGGATTCCAAGGCGCTACTGAAAAGGGCGATACAACAACGATCGGAAGAGGGGGCAGCGATACGTCTGCAGCTGCACTTGGGGCGGCAATTGACGCTGAATACATCGATATTTTCACAGATGTTGAAGGTGTGATGACTGCTGATCCGAGAGTAGTGGAAAACGCGAAACCGCTTCCTGTGGTAACATATACAGAAATCTGCAACCTGGCGTACCAGGGAGCGAAAGTGATTCATCCGCGAGCTGTGGAGATTGCGATGCAGGCTAAGGTTCCGATTCGCGTCCGCTCAACATATTCCAAAGATAAAGGCACATTGGTGACATCACATCATTCTTCCAATGTCGGCAGTGATGTTTTTGAACGGCTGATTACCGGAATTGCCCATGTCAAAGATGTCACACAGTTCAAAGTGCCTTCAAAAATCGGTCAGTATAACGTTCAGACTGAAGTTTTTAAAGCGATGGCGAGTGCAGGAATCAGCGTTGATTTCTTTAACATTACACCTAGTGAAATCGTTTATACGGTGGCTGGGAACAAGACGGAAACAGCTCAGCGCATCTTAATGGATATGGGTTATGACCCGATGGTGACGAAAAACTGCGCAAAAGTTTCGGCGGTCGGTGCCGGTATCATGGGCGTCCCGGGTGTAACGTCTAAAATTGTGACAGCTCTATCAGAGAAAGAGATTCCTATTCTGCAGTCGGCGGACAGCCACACGACCATCTGGGTGCTTGTCCATGAAGAGGACATGGTTCCTGCTGTAAACGCTTTGCATGAAGTGTTTGAACTTTCTAAGTAAATGTGATTGAATCATGATGAGGTGAAAAAAATGAATTTCGGAAATGTGTCTACAGCTATGATTACACCTTTTGACAATAAAGGGAATGTAGACTTTCAAAAATTGTCTACACTGATTGATTACTTGTTGAAAAACGGAACAGATTCTTTAGTAGTAGCGGGAACAACAGGAGAATCACCAACCCTTTCAACAGAAGAAAAAATAGCACTATTTGAATATACGGTCAAAGAAGTGAACGGCCGGGTGCCTGTCATTGCGGGTACTGGCAGCAACAATACGAAAGATTCCATTAAGCTGACCAAAAAAGCTGAGGAAGCAGGCGTAGATGCGGTGATGCTTGTTACGCCGTATTATAATAAACCTTCACAAGAAGGAATGTATCAGCATTTTAAAGCTGTTGCTTCTGAAACATCTCTTCCGGTTATGCTGTACAATGTGCCGGGCCGCACCGTTGCTTCTCTTGCTCCTGAGACGACAATCCGTTTGGCGGCGGATATTCCGAATGTTGTTGCGATTAAAGAAGCGAGCGGAGATCTCGAAGCGATTACAAAAATTGTTGCGGAAACGCCTGAAGATTTCTCCGTTTATTCTGGGGATGACGCCTTGACACTTCCTGTTCTGTCAGTAGGAGGAAGAGGTGTCGTTTCAGTCGCAAGCCATATAGTAGGCTCTGATATGCAGCAAATGATCAAAAATTATACAAATGGGCAAACAGCTAACGCGGCACTGATTCACCAGAAATTGCTGCCGATTATGAAGGAACTGTTTAAAGCGCCTAACCCGGCTCCTGTGAAAACAGCTCTTCAGCTGAAAGGCCTTGATGTCGGTTCGGTGCGTCTTCCTCTTATCCCATTAAACGAAGATGAACGTCTGAGCTTAAGCAGCGCGATCAGCGAACTGTAAGAAAAATTTCATACAGTGAAACAAACGCGGTCATTCTCATTCCACCTGAGTTTGACCGTTTCTTATACATATTGGTTTTCCCTAAACCTTCTGCTTTATCTTGTTTTCTAAATTTACTTTCAGTTATAATAGGAACAAGTGATGATGGACGGGTATGAGACTAGGAGGATATAGATTTTGAAAAAGAAAAATACAGAAAACGTTAGAATTATCGCCCTTGGCGGTGTCGGAGAAATTGGGAAGAACCTTTATGTCATCGAAATTGATTCAGACATATTTGTCGTTGATGCCGGCCTTATGCATCCAGAAAACGAAATGCTCGGTATTGATGTGGTGATTCCTGACATATCATATTTGATTGAACGATCTGACCGCGTTAAGGCTATCTTTTTAACACATGGGCATGATGAGAATATCGGCGGCGTTTTTTACTTATTAAACAAGCTTTCTGTTCCTGTATACGGAACAAAGCTAACGCTTGCACTATTAAGAGAAAAATTAAAACAATACGGACATAACCGAAAAGCTGATTTAAGAGAAATTCACTCAAAATCTGTCATTACATTTGAATCAACAAAGGTATCGTTCTTTAATACGATCCACAGTATCCCTGATTCAGTAGGCGTCAGTTTAAAAACATCACTTGGATCTATTGTATGCACGGGAGACTTCAAATTTGACCAAACACCCGCACTTAATCAATCGTGCGATATTGGCGAGATTGCCAAAATCGGCAACAGCGGCGTACTTGCTCTGCTTTCTGACAGTGCTAATGCAGAACGTCCGGGTTACACCCCTTCGGAAGCTGCTGTCAGCGGAGAGATTTCGGACGCACTGTACAATTCAGAGAACCGGGTAATCATTGCCGTTTTCGCATCCAATATTAACCGAATTCAGCAAGTCATTCATGCAGCGGCTCAAAATGGCAGAAAGATTGCCATTGCCGGAAAAAACCTTCAATCGATCCTTCAGCTTGCAAGAAAGCTTGGATATATTGAAGCAGATGATGAACTGTTTATTTCAATTCAGGATGTCAAAAAATATCCGAAGCGCGAAGTAGCGATTGTAACTGCCGGCAGCCATGGTGAACCGTTGGCAGCTCTGACAAGAATGGCAAACAAAGCCCACAAGCAGCTGAATATCGAAGAAGGGGATACAGTTGTCATTGCATCCACTCCGATCCCTGGGCAGGAACTCATTTATTCTAAAACAGTTGATTTGCTTGCCAGAGCCGGCGCACAAGTCATTTTTGCCCAAAAGCGTGTGCATGTATCTGGACATGGCTCACAGGAAGAGTTAAAGCTGATGATCAATCTGCTTAAACCAAAATATTTAATTCCTGTAAACGGCGAATACAGAATGCAAAAGGCTCATTCAAAAATCGCTGAAGAAATTGGCATGAAGCGCAGTGATATCTTCTTAATTGAAAAAGGAGACGTTGTCGAGTTCCGCGGCCAAAACGTAAAGATCGGTGATAAAGTGCCATACGGCAATATTTTAATCGACGGTTTAGGTGTAGGCGACATCGGAAATATTGTGCTGAGAGACCGCCGCTTACTTTCACAAGACGGCATACTGATTGTTGTCATTACACTTGATAAACAAAAGAAACATCTTGTATCAGGTCCTGAGATTATCACACGCGGTTTTGTTTATGTAAGAGAGTCTGAAGGCCTTATCGTACAGGCTACTGAGCTTGTACGCTCTATCGTGACAGAAGCAACTGAAACATCAAACGTTGAATGGTCAACGCTTAAGCAGGCAATGCGAGATGCTTTGAACCAATTCCTATATGAAAAAACAAAACGTAAACCGATGATCATCCCAATTATTATGGAAGTCTAATGTAAACGTAAGACCGGACCTGTTCCGGTCTTTATTTTTTTGCCTGTTAAGCCAGGATTGAATTGAAGATCTTTGTTCATAATACAAAGAGAAACTCGGAAAGGGTGAAAGCGAAATGGATCATCGTATGGAAAATACAGAAGAAGAACGTCCCGAAAAAAATGATGCGAAAGACAGCATTATGAATAAAATACAGCAGCTAGGGGAAACGACACTTCCGCAGCTGCCGCAAGATACAAATATCCATTGTCTGACCATTATCGGACAAATAGAAGGCCATGTTCAGCTGCCTCCGCAAAACAAAACAACAAAATATGAACATGTAATCCCGCAAATCGTTGCCATTGAGCAGAATCCAAAAATTGAAGGTTTACTTATTATATTAAATACAGTCGGCGGAGATGTGGAAGCGGGTCTTGCAATTGCTGAAATGCTCGCATCTTTGTCAAAACCAACCGTCTCCATCGTACTTGGCGGAGGACATTCCATCGGTGTACCAATTGCGGTATCTTGTGATTACAGCTATATCGCTGAAACAGCTACCATGACGATTCATCCCGTTCGTCTGACGGGACTGGTGATCGGCGTGCCTCAAACCTTTGAGTACTTGGATAAGATGCAAGAAAGAGTCGTTAAATTTGTAACAAGCCATTCAAATGTAGATGAAGATAAGTTTAAAGAGCTGATGTTTTCAAAAGGAAACTTAACACGCGATATTGGAACAAATGTCGTCGGCAAGGATGCCGTCGAGTATGGACTGATTGATCACGTCGGCGGAGTCGGACAAGCGATTCATAAATTAAATGAGCTGATCGAGGAAGCGAGAGAAGAAGAAGGACGGATGATTCAATGATTTTGTATACCACGATGCCGCAGGAAATTGTTTTCGCGGAACAGAACCAACAGCCAAGTGCACACGAGCAAATTGAGTATAGAGGTGTTCCGCTTCTTGTCGAGATGAAAGGCAATGAAGCAGAGGTTATTCAAGTCATGAGCACTAATCCTATGCACTTTCTGCATCCGGATATTTCTCCGGGACAAAAGCTAAAATTAAACGTATAAGATTCCGGCCATTTTTTAAGGGCAAAATATGCTATAATAGGGGAATCCTACAGAAAAACGCAGCCAGTAAACGGCTGCTTTCTTCATTATGTATGAACTTACATTTTTTAACGCAGTAAGGTGATGAGTGTGGCAAAGAAAAAAAGAAAATCGAGAAAAAAACAGGCAAAACAGCTCAACATAAAATTTGAATTAAACGGATTGCTGTGCATTGCTATCTCAATTATCGCCATTTTACAGCTTGGTGTAGTGGGACAAACCTTTATCTACTTGTTCCGTTTTTTCGCTGGTGAGTGGTTTATTTTATGCTTGTTAGGCTTATTCGTTTTAGGGGTTTCACTATTTTGGAAGAAAAAAACGCCGAGTCTTTTAACGAGACGAAAGGCGGGGCTGTACTGCATCATTGCAAGCATATTGCTGCTTTCTCATGTGCAGCTGTTTAAAAATTTGACGAACAGAGGATCTATTGAGTCTGCCAGCGTGATCCGCAATACATGGGAATTATTTTTAATGGACATGAATGGGAGCTCTGCTTCACCTGATTTAGGCGGGGGAATGATAGGGGCGCTTCTGTTTGCGGCTTCACACTTTTTGTTTGCTTCAACTGGTTCTCAAATTATGGCGATTGTAATGATTTTGATCGGAATGATTCTGGTCACGGGGCGTTCTCTTCAAGAAACGCTGAAAAAGTGGATGAGCCCGATCGGCCGTTTCATCAAAGAACAATGGTTTGCTTTTATTGATGATATGAAATCAGTCAAAACAAATATGAAATCATCGAAAAAAGCGAAAGCCAATACCAGTAAAAAACAAAAGCCGGCGCGCAAAAAACAGCAAATGGACCCCGAGCCCGCTGCTGAAGAAGAGGAGCAGGAAATGGTATCGCCTCTCATTCATTCAGAGCCGATTATCTCAAGCTTTTCAGACCGGAATGAAGCGGAAGAGCCTCCGGCAGCTGCAGTAAAACGAATTGAGCCGGCGACAGAACCGCTTCAGGAAAATCAGTCTGAGGCTGAGCATAATGAAACGGCTGCTGCTCCGCCAATGACCTTTACAGAACTTGAAAATAAAGATTATCAGATGCCGTCATTAGATTTATTAGCTGATCCGAAGCATACCGGCCAGCAGGCTGATAAAAAAAATATTTATGAAAATGCCAGAAAGCTTGAACGCACGTTCCAAAGCTTCGGCGTAAAGGCGAAAGTGACACAGGTTCATCTTGGGCCGGCTGTCACGAAATATGAAGTGTATCCGGATGTCGGAGTAAAGGTAAGCAAAATAGTCAACCTAAGTGACGATTTAGCGCTTGCGTTAGCTGCAAAAGACATCAGGATTGAGGCGCCTATTCCAGGTAAATCTGCCATCGGAATAGAAGTTCCAAACGCGGAAGTGGCTATGGTATCGCTGAAGGAAGTGCTTGAGTCAAAACTTAATGACAGACCTGATGCAAAACTGTTAATCGGACTTGGCCGTAATATTTCGGGTGAAGCTGTGCTTGCTGAATTAAACAAAATGCCTCATTTGCTTGTCGCAGGCGCGACTGGGAGCGGAAAAAGTGTCTGTGTCAACGGTATTATTACAAGTATTCTGATGCGCGCTAAACCGCATGAAGTGAAAATGATGATGATTGACCCAAAAATGGTTGAACTGAATGTGTACAATGGGATTCCGCATTTGCTTGCTCCGGTGGTAACTGACCCGAAAAAAGCATCACAAGCTTTGAAAAAGGTTGTCAATGAAATGGAACGTCGGTACGAATTGTTTTCTCATACAGGAACAAGAAATATTGAAGGGTACAATGATTATATAAAACGCTCCAATAATGAGGGAGAGGCAAAACAGCCAGAGCTGCCGTATATCGTGGTCATTGTGGACGAGCTAGCTGATCTCATGATGGTAGCTTCATCTGATGTAGAAGACTCGATTACGAGATTGTCCCAAATGGCACGGGCTGCCGGCATCCATCTTATTATTGCGACACAGCGTCCGTCAGTTGACGTCATTACAGGGGTCATCAAGGCAAATATTCCGTCACGAATCGCATTCAGTGTCTCTTCACAGACGGACTCAAGGACCATTCTGGATATGGGGGGCGCTGAGAAGCTTTTAGGACGAGGAGATATGCTGTTTTTACCTGTCGGGGCTAATAAACCTGTCCGTGTACAAGGTGCATTTTTGTCAGACGAAGAAGTGGAGCAGGTCGTGGATCATGTCATTACGCAGCAAAAAGCTCAATATCAGGAAGAAATGATTCCTGAGGAAACAACGGAAACCCATACTGAGGTTACCGATGACCTTTATGATGAAGCCGTCGAATTAATCGTCGGCATGCAGACTGCATCCGTATCGATGCTGCAAAGAAGGTTCAGAATCGGGTATACGAGAGCGGCACGCCTGATTGATGCAATGGAAGAACGCGGCGTAGTTGGCCCGTATGAAGGCAGCAAACCAAGGGAAGTCTTAATATCAAAAGAAAAACATGATGAGCTCTCTTCTTAAATGAAGGGAGTTCAATAACAATAATAACATTATGTAAACTGTACACCTTTTTATTTATTTTTTCGACAAAACATGATATAGTTGTCCCAATTGTTCAATAATTTTTATCGAAAGTGGTTTACGGAGGGGAAACATGTCTACAAAAGCTGATAATCGGCACTTGTATTTAAAAGTGATTGAACGAATAAAAGAGGATATTAAAAATGGAATCTACACTGAGAAAGAAAAGCTCCCTTCTGAATTTGAGCTTTCCAAAAAGCTTGGTGTCAGCCGGGCGACTTTGCGTGAAGCACTGCGGATATTGGAAGAAGAGCATGTGATTATCAGAAGGCATGGTGTAGGAACTTTTGTCCATTCTAAGCCGTTATTTCTTTCGGGCATTGAACAGCTGAACAGTGTAACCAAGATGATTGAACAGGCTAATATGATTCCAGGAACGATTTTTCTTTCATCTCAAGTGCTTATGCCGTCTGATGATGATATCAAGAGATTTCATCTGACATCAGGTCAGGAAGTTTTTTATCTTGAACGTGTCAGAACGGCAAACGGGCAGCCGATTGTGTATTGTATTGACAAAATTCCGATGGATATATTGCCGGATTCTTTTTCTCACCAGCAAGAGTCTATGTTTGACCTGCTTGAGAAAAATTCAGGCTCTGTAATCAGCTACGCTGTAACTGATATTGAGCCGATCGGCTATCATGATACGATTTCTCCTGTGCTGGAATGCGATCCGGAAACAGCTCTTTTGCTGTTAAAACAAACGCATTACGATCAGCATGATAAACCGGTGCTTTATTCATTAAATTATTTCAGAGCCGACAAATTCAGATTCCATGTTTTGCGTAAACGATTCTAAAACAGACGCCTGTGATGTGTCTGTTTTTTTATTTGTCTGGTTTATGTTTCTTTGTACATACTTTTACTGCGGTTAACGCAAGATATAAAGGATGACAAAGTGAATGGGTGAAAATGTTGAAAGAAAAAATAGGAATGAAAAATATTATTGCTCTGGCTTCCGTACCGCTTGTTATGACATTAGGGAACTCCATGCTGATTCCCGTGCTTCCGATGATGGAGAAAAAGCTGTCGGTCAGTTCATTTCAAGTGTCATTAATTATCACTGTATATTCGGTGGTAGCGATCATTTGCATTCCGATCGCGGGGTACCTGTCGGATAGATTTGGCAGAAAAAAAGTACTGCTCCCATGCCTTATTATTGCGGGAATAGGGGGAGCTGTGGCTGCTTTTGCTTCGACATATATAGACAATCCTTACGCTATGATCTTGGCCGGACGGGTTCTTCAAGGCATCGGATCAGCGGGTGCAGCTCCCATCGTCATGCCGTTTATCGGCGATCTGTTTAAGGGGGATGATGAAAAGGTCAGTGCCGGTCTTGGCGATATTGAAACCGCTAACACCTCCGGAAAAGTGCTGAGTCCCATACTGGGCGCCTTACTTGCCTCCTGGTACTGGTTCGTCCCGTTTTGGTTTATTCCGTTTTTCTGTTTGATCAGCTTTTTGCTCGTATTGTTTCTGGTCGAGAAGCCTGAAGAAGATGAGGATGCACCTACAATTTCAGAGTTCCTCAAGAATGTGCGGAAAATCTTTAAACAGGATGGACGCTGGCTCTACACAGTTTTTATTATTGGGTGCGTCATTATGTTTTTATTATTTGGCGTATTATTTTACTTATCAGATACGCTAGAGAATAAATATACAATTGACGGAGTGGCCAAAGGCGGGCTGCTGGCGATACCTCTTTTATTCCTGTCCAGCAGTTCTTTTATAGCGGGTAAAAAGATCGGCAAAGATAAGGCAAGAATGAAATTTTGCGTCGTTACAGGGATGATTATGTTAAGCCTGTCTTTTATCGGCTTGTGGTGGAACCACAGTTTTTATTTTTTATTTATCTTTTTGAGTTTTGGGGGTATTGGAATCGGAATGGCACTTCCTGCTTTAGATGCCCTGATAACAGAAGGGATTGAGAGTGAGGAATGCGGAACTATTTCCTCATTTTATAATAGTATGCGCTTTATTGGAGTAGCTCTCGGGCCGCCTGTGTTTGCGGCATTGATGTCTAATGCAAGCTGGCTTATTTTCATTCTTTCCGCGTTTTGCGGGATTATTTCCTTATTTCTGGTGCTCTTTAATGTAGATGCTAAAAAAAGTGAAGAAGAAAAAAACTTAGGGACGGTTTGACACACCGTCTTTTTTTTGCTGAGAAAAATAGCGAATCTCGGCAGAAAACTTGTGATTAAGAGGCATCAAGCAGGAAGCTCTTTTTTATGTCCAATAGCGGACGAACAATTAATACGTAAGAGGTTATTGTTTCCTTATAAATCCTACAGTTGCTATAATTACATGAAAGAGTGTTTCTGCGAATGCTGAAATTTGGTCATAATACATACTAATAAGAAATGAACGAAGGAGGTTTCACATGTCATATGTCAATGAAGTCAAAACAAAGCACGGCGGTTTAACCGCACATATTGTAGAAACAGAAAAATTTAAAACCGTCTCGCTTATCTTTAAAATGCTGGCGCCCTTAACAAAGGAGCAAGTTACGAAAAGAGCGCTGTTCCCGCATGTGCTGCTTCGAGGAACAGAAAGCCGTCCGAAAACTGCAGAATTGCGTTCTTACCTGGATGAACTGTACGGCACGTCTGTTTCGGCTGATCTCTCGAAAAAAGGTGAACAGCATGTAATTACATTCAGACTTGAAATTCCGAATGAAAAATATTTAAAAGATCAGACGCCGCTCCTTGAAAAAGGGCTGCAGCTTCTCGCAGAAATCGTCTTTTCACCTGCTTTGGAAGCAGGCGTTTTTCAATCGCAATATGTGGATCAAGAAAAACGAACGCTGAAGCAAAGAATTCAAGCAGTTTATGATGATAAAATGCGTTACTCTAATCTAAGGCTTATACAGGAAATGTGTAAAAACGAGCCTTACTCGCTGCACGTCAATGGTGAGATCGACGATGTTGATGCCATTACGGCCGATCAATTATATGAAACATACCGACACGCGATCCAAAAAGACCAGCTTGATTTATATGTCGTCGGCGATGTTGACAGGAAACAAGTGCAAGCTGCTATTGAACAATATTTTCAAACAGAGGAACGCACCCTGGAAGCATTTGTAAACAATCATGCTGAACAACCTGAACCCAAAGAAGTCATTGATGAAGAAGACGTCAAACAAGGCAAGCTGAATATTGGCTATCGGACCAATATTACCTTTACAGATCAGGATTATTCAGCTTTACAAGTTTTTAACGGAATGTTCGGCGGCTTTTCTCATTCCAAGCTTTTCATTAATGTTCGGGAAAAAGCCAGTCTCGCTTATTACGCAGCCTCGCGTATCGATAGCTTTAAAGGTTTATTAATGGTGATGTCAGGAATTGAAGTGAAAAACTACAAACAAGCCGTCTCTATTATTGCCGAGCAATTTCAGGCTATGAAAAACGGGGAGTTCAGTGAGCAAGACATCTCACAGACGAAAGCCATGATTCGGAATCAGGTGCTGGAAACAATTGATACTGCGTACGGTTTATCTGAATTTCTATATCAGCAGGCCGCTGCCCAAGTCGATATTCCGATCGAAGATTTCCTTGCCAATATTGAGCGGGTGACAAAAGAGGATATCATTAAAGTCGGCGAAAAGATTCAGCTTGATACGACTTATTTCTTAAAAGGGACGGAGGGTGCATCTTGATAAAACCAATCGAATTTGAACAGCTTCAGGAGACGCTGTATCATGAAAAAATGTCAAACGGCCTGGACGTATACGTTTTGCCGAAAAAAGGCTTCAACAAGACGTATGCGGTATTCACAACAAAGTACGGGTCTATAGATAATCAGTTTGTCCCTCTTGGAAAAGACGAGATGGTTCAAGTTCCGGACGGGATTGCCCATTTTCTTGAACATAAGCTGTTTGAAAAAGCTGATGGAGATGTTTTTCAAGATTTCAGTAAACAGGGCGCCTCTGCCAATGCGTTCACGTCATTTACAAGAACGGCTTATCTTTTCTCAAGCACGTCAAATGTGGAACGCAATTTGGAGACATTGATTGATTTTGTGCAGGACCCTTATTTTACAGAAAAAACGGTGGAAAAGGAAAAAGGGATTATCGGCCAGGAAATTAACATGTATGATGATAACCCTGACTGGAGGCTTTACTTCGGGGTGATTGAAAACATGTACAAAGATCATCCTGTCAAAATTGACATAGCCGGGACGGTCGAAAGTATATCCCATATCACAAAGGACCTTCTTTACGAATGCTATGAGACGTTTTATCATCCGAGCAACATGCTCCTCTTTATAGTCGGCCCTGTTGATCCTGAAGCGATCATTTCTCAGGTAAGAGAAAATCAGGAAAGAAAACCGTATACAGATCAGCCGGAAATTAAACGGGAAGAAGTAAAAGAGCAAGAAGCTGTTTTCCGGAAAGAAAAAGAAATTAAAATGAATGTTCAGGGACCGAAATGTCTCGTCGGACTGAAATCAAAGCATCCGTATAAATTAGGGAAAGAGCTGCTCAAGCATGAACTTACAATGAACCTATTGCTTGAATCTTTGTTTGGCAAAAGCTCTGCCCAATATGAGTCCCTTTATGAAAAAGGGTATATAGATGAAACGTTCAGCTTTGATTTTACGGCTGAATATGGGTTCGGTTTTGCGGCCATTGGCGGGGACACGCCTGAACCGGATAAATTGGCTGAAGACATTTCAGGCAATCTGCTTCGTGCCGGTGAAATCATCACCGCTGAGAAGATTGAACTTGCGAGAAAGAAAAAAATCGGGTCATTTTTAAAGGCATTAAACTCACCTGAATACATCGCTAACCAATTCACTCGCTATGCATTTTTGGAGATGAGCCTGTTTGATATCGTAACTGTTCTCGAGCAGATCACCCTTGAGGATGTGCAGCAAATCATACAAGAGGAAATTGCTGAGGACAGACTGACTGTCTGCAAAGTGGTTCCTAAATCTTAACATGCATCCCTCCAAGTGAGGGGTGTTTTTCTGCGGAAAGAAGGAAAGAGGATGAAAAAAACAGCATTAGTCACCGGGGCGAGCGGCGGTATCGGCAAAAGCATAAGTGAATCGCTTGCAGCAGAGGGGTATGATCTGCTTTTGCACTACAATCAGAATGAAAGCGCGGCTGCAGAGCTTGCTGAAAAACTGAAACGGTCATTTGGCATATATGCTGATATTTTGCAAGGAGATCTCTCCACTCCCACTGGCGCTGATGAACTAACAAAATCAATTGTTCAGCCGGTTGATGCGATCGTTTTAAACAGCGGCAGAAGCCATTTTGGACTGATTACTGATGTAGATAATGCTACGGTACAGGAAATGGTTCAGCTGCATGTGGCAAGTCCTTACATGCTGACGAGAAACCTTCTTCCAGGCATGATCCGTAACAAATCGGGAGCGATCGTGGCGGTCAGCTCTATTTGGGGAGAGACTGGCGCATCGTGTGAGGTGCTGTACAGCATGGCAAAGGGCGCGCAGCACTCGTTTGTAAAAGGACTGGCTAAGGAGCTGGCCCCAAGCGGTATCAGGGTCAACGCAGTAGCGCCGGGTGCTGTAGATACAAACATGATGAATCAATTCAATCCGGATGAATTAGAAGAGATCGCTGATGAAATCCCGATCGGCAGGCTTGCACAGCCGAAAGAAGTTGCCGAGGCGGCAGCATTTCTCCTGTCTGAAAAAGCTTCCTATATTACTGGACAGATTCTGTCAGTTAACGGCGGCTGGCACTGCTGAAGCAAAATAAAATGTGTATAGTTTCTTTTAAGAAGGACAAAATAATTTTGTAACTTCACATGAAATGGAGGAAACTCACATGTCAGTATTAGAAAACTGGGATAACTGGAAGAATTTCCTTGGTGATCGTTTAAACTATGCGCAAGAAAAAGGCATGAGTCAGGACACCATCACTGACCTTGCTACAGAAATCGGCGGTTACCTGGCTAATGAAGTGGATTCTAAGAACGAGCAGGAAAAAGTGCTGGCAGATCTTTGGAGCGTAGCATCTAAAGAAGAACAGCACGCCATTGCCAATATGATGGTTAAGCTTGTTGAAAATAACAGCACTCATTAAGAAGAGAGGAGATTCTTCCTCTCTTTTTTATGTTTTCCCCATCACAGCAACATTCTTCTTTCTAATTAGAGAAAAATGCTTTATGATAAAGGAAGGTAAAATTTTGCCACAATGAAGGGGGTATATCATTTGGCAAAGCTCGAATGGTATTTTGAATATGAAATTCAAGTGAACCGCCCCGGACTGCTCGGGGATATTTCATCTCTTCTCGGGATGCTTTCTATTAACATCGTAACGATAAACGGCGTCGATCTTTCCAGAAGGGGAATGCTGCTCAGGTGCCGCCATATAGATCAAATTAAGCGATTAGAATCAATCTTAAAAACGATGGAAACAATTAAAGTAACGAAGCTGAGAGAACCAAGGCTTCGCGACCGTCTCGCTGTGCGTCACGGCCGGTACATCCAGAGGGATGCCGATGATAAGAAAACATTTCGCTTTGAACGGGACGAGCTGGGCTTATTAGTCGATTTTATGGCCGAACTGTTCAAAAAAGAAGGCCATAAATTAATCGGGATCCGGGGAATGCCGCGCGTCGGGAAAACGGAGTCAATCGTAGCTTCCAGCGTATGCGCCAGCAAAAGGTGGCTGTTTGTGTCATCTACCTTGCTGAAACAGACAATCAGAAGCCAACTGATTGCCGATGAATACAGCACTGAAAATGTCTTTATCATTGACGGAATTGTATCGACAAGAAGAGGATCAGAACGCCATCTGCAGCTGGTGAGGGAAATCATGAGGCTGCCTGCTACAAAAGTGGTGGAGCATCCGGACATATTCGTTCAAAATACAGAGTATACACTAGATGACTTTGATTATATTATTGAACTGAGAAATGATCCTGATGAGGTTATTACATATGAACATGCTGAAGAACCCCAAATGTTTGATCAATCCGGGTTTTCAAGCTTTGATTTTTAAAATTGGAAGGTGTTTGTTGTGACTGAACTAGGAATCCGGCTGAAAGAAGCCAGAGAGGAAAAAGCAATGTCATTGGATGATCTCCAAGCGGCAACTAAGATTCAAAAAAGGTATTTAACCGCCTTGGAGGAAGGAAATTATGACATTATTCCGGGTAAGTTTTATGTCCGGGCTTTCATCAAGCAATATGCGGAAGCCGTCGGGCTTGATGCTGACCAATTGTTTGAGGAGCATAAAAAAGATATCCCGAATACGTATCATGACGATGTGTCTGAAAAAATCTCCGGCATGAATCTCCAGAAGGAAATGCCAAAGCCTGCTTCTAAGGCGCTGGAATTGCTGCCTACAATACTTGTGATTCTCGGCGTGATTGTCGTGATCGCCATTGTTTACGCTATAATTCAGTTTGCGAATCATAAAAACGATGATAATAGCAATGCGGCATCAGAAAAATCAATCGCGAAAAGTGAAAGCAAGTATGAGATCCCTAAAGATTCAACGCTGAAAGAGAATCAAACCAACAGCTCTGAAAAAGAGACAGACACGAAAAAAGAAACGAAAGACATAGAAGATAAAAAAGAAGACAGTGACAGTGACAAACTAGAGGTGAAAGCAACTGGCACTGAAGGATCTGTAACAACTTATGAAGTGTCCGGCGCTGATAAAATCGAGCTTGAGCTGAAGGCTTCAGACAGCTCTTGGATTCGAGTGCGCGATGAAAACAGCAGCTCTCTTAAAGAGGGTACACTGAAAAAAGACGAAACGTATAAAAAAGACATAACTGATCAGAAACAAGTTGAAATCCGCACAGGATATGCACCTAACCTGAAAATAAAAATCAACGGTGAGGTTCTTTCATATAAACTTGATCCTAAAGAAGTGATGGCACAAACAATAAAGATTGTAAATAAAAAGGAAGAAAAGTCATCTTAATCATCAGGTGACTTTTCTTCACGTCCGAGTATGAAACTGGAGGGGCTTTATGTTTAACTTACCGAATAAAATCACACTAGCAAGAATTGCATTAATCCCAATCTTCATGATTATCATGCTGGCGCCGTTTGACTGGGGCAGGCTCGAATTTGGAGACGAATCCATTCCGGTCACACACTTGGCGGGCGCTATCTTGTTTATTATTGCATCGACGACAGATTGGATAGATGGTTATTATGCCCGCAAACTGAACCTTGTTACAAACTTTGGGAAATTTCTCGATCCGCTTGCGGACAAACTTCTCGTATCGGCAGCGTTAATTATCCTTGTTCAATTTGATCTTGCTCCAGCTTGGATGGTCATTGTGATTATCAGCCGGGAGTTTGCCGTAACAGGTTTAAGGCTTGTATTAGCCGGAACGGGAGAAGTAGTCGCTGCGAATATGCTTGGTAAAATTAAAACCTGGGCACAAATCATTGCAGTATCTGCATTGCTTCTTCACAATCTTCCGTTTGAGCTTGTGTCATTTCCGTTCGCTGACCTGGCGTTATGGGTAGCCGTATTCTTTACCGTTGTATCAGGCTGGGACTATTTCGCTAAAAACTGGGAAGCGCTAAAAGCATCTAACTAAGAAAGAAGGACATACATGATGGAATTTCCAAAAAAAGCAGAGATTATTGCAGTCGGTTCAGAGCTCTTACTCGGTCAGATTGCTAATACAAATGCTCAATTTATCAGCAAACAGCTGGCAGAAATCGGAGTAAACGTATTTTACCATACAGCAGTCGGTGATAATCCGGAGCGGCTGAAGCAGGTCATCCGCATTGCTGAAGAGCGCTCTGATTTTATTATTTTTTCAGGAGGGCTCGGGCCGACAAAAGATGATTTAACAAAAGAAACAATAGCAAATGTGCTGGGACGTCCGCTCGTTTTAAATGATGAGGCGTTTCAATCCATTGAGGATTATTTCAAACGAACAAAACGCACGATGTCACCTAATAACCGAAAACAGGCGCTTGTCATCGAAGGATCTGACGTACTGGAGAATCACTTTGGAATGGCGCCGGGAATGCTTACAGAGCATGATTCGCGCTTTTATATGCTTCTTCCCGGGCCGCCAAGCGAATTGCGTCCGATGTTTGAAAATGAGGCAAAACCGCTTCTTCTTAAAAAGATGGGCTCCAATGAAAAAATTGTATCAACTGTTCTTCGCTTTTTCGGTATCGGCGAATCTCAGCTTGAAGCTGATTTAGAAGATATCATTGATGCACAGACGAACCCGACGATCGCTCCGTTGGCAGCGGACGGAGAGGTGACGCTTCGCTTGACAGCAAAACATGCCGATGAAAAAGAAACAGAGCGTTTGTTAAAAGAAACAGAAGCCGTTATTTTAGAACGTGTCGGTGAATTTTTCTATGGCTACGACGATACATCGCTTGTGAAAGAGCTATCTAAAGCATGCAAGGAAAAAGGCATCACGCTTTCTGCCGCAGAAAGCTTTACCGGCGGGCTGTTTTCCGAATGGCTGACAGACCTTAGCGGCGCTTCAGCATTGTTTTCCGGCGGCGTTGTTTGCTATTCAAACGAAGTGAAGCAAAATGTCCTCGGCGTCAAAAAGGAAACATTGGACCGTTTCGGCGCAGTCAGCGAGGAATGCGCATCTGAGCTCGCAAAGGGTGTTCAGCAGCTCACTGGAAGCGATATTGGCATTAGCTTTACCGGTGTTGCCGGCCCTGATACTCAAGAAGGCCATGCACCTGGACATGTGTTTATCGGTATTTTTGCAAACGGAAAAGAAGAGGTTCACGAGTTTCACTTTGCAGGCTCCAGAACAGGAATCAGAAAACGTGCTGCTAAATATGGCTGCCATTTAATTTTAAAACTGTTAGAGCAAAAATAATGTTTTCAGCACACTATCCTCCTCAAAAAACATGATTTCTCTGACTCATTATGATATTTTGGTAGAAATCAGGCCAAGAAAAAATCCGAATATGCGTTCGCTTTTTTCTTGGCAAATCCCTTCAAACAGGGTATAGTATATGTAGTGGTAACATAAAGGAGGAAAAAATAGAATGAGTGATCGTCAGGCAGCCTTAGATATGGCTCTTAAACAAATAGAAAAGCAGTTCGGCAAAGGTTCCATTATGAAACTGGGAGAAAAGACAGATACAAGAATTTCTACTGTTCCAAGCGGCTCCCTCGCTCTTGATACGGCATTGGGAATAGGCGGGTATCCCCGCGGACGGATTATTGAAGTATACGGTCCTGAAAGCTCAGGTAAAACAACTGTGGCGCTTCATGCAATTGCTGAGGTTCAGCAGCAGGGAGGACAAGCTGCGTTTATCGATGCGGAGCACGCGCTAGACCCGGTATACGCACAAAAACTCGGTGTCAATATCGAAGAGCTTTTACTGTCTCAGCCTGACACAGGCGAGCAGGCGCTTGAAATTGCAGAAGCGTTGGTTCGAAGCGGTGCAGTTGACATCGTTGTTGTCGACTCTGTAGCGGCGCTCGTTCCGAAAGCAGAAATTGAAGGCGACATGGGAGATTCACATGTCGGTTTGCAGGCACGTTTAATGTCTCAAGCGCTTCGTAAGCTTTCAGGGGCTATCAACAAATCGAAAACTATTGCGATTTTCATTAACCAAATTCGTGAAAAAGTCGGCGTTATGTTCGGAAACCCGGAAACGACTCCCGGCGGTCGTGCGCTGAAATTCTACTCTTCCGTTCGTCTTGAAGTACGCCGTGCTGAACAGCTGAAACAAGGCAACGACGTTATGGGGAATAAAACGAGAATTAAAGTCGTGAAAAACAAGGTGGCTCCTCCGTTCCGTACAGCTGAGGTTGATATTATGTATGGAGAAGGTATCTCAAAAGAAGGCGAAATCATTGATCTCGGAACTGAACTTGATATCGTGCAAAAAAGCGGTTCATGGTACTCTTATGAAGAAGAGCGTCTTGGCCAAGGCCGTGAAAATGCCAAACAATTCTTAAAAGAAAATAAAGATATCATGCTGATGATTCAGGAGCAAATTCGTGAACATTACGGTTTAGATAATAACGGAGTAGTACAGCAACAGGCGGAAGAGACACAGGAAGAACTTGAATTTGAAGAATAAAAATAAAATGAATTTGAAATGATAAAAAAGGCAGAGTGAAAACTCTGCCTTTTTTTCTTTTGTATTTTCTGCAAAATAATAATAAATAAATTGGTTTTTTTGACAACTTTTATAGTGCTTCATACGTCTAACAAAACGTGTGTATTTGAAATTAGATTGGGAGGATAAAATGGATGACAAGCCCCACTCACAGAAGAACTGCGAAGCGCAGACGCAGAAAACTAAATAAAAGAGGCAAATTTTTGTTTGGTATGTTGGCCGCAATCATTTGTTTCATGATTTGGAATGCCGTTCATCGAGAGGATGAAGAAGCCGAACCATCTCAAGAAGCTGCAGCGGTTTCTGATACTAGTCAGAAGCAAACGGATCAGAAGAAAAACAAAGCCAAAAAAACAGAGGAACAAATCAAAACAGTGGATCGCAATCAAAAAATCAGCAGTTATTTAAAAGAGATCGGCTTCAGCGGGACAGCCATGATCGTCAGAAATGGGGAAGTCGTAATCAATAAAGGTTTTGGTTACGCGGATCGCGAGCATCACATAAAAAACAATCCTACGACATCTTTTTATGTCGGATCATCACAAAAAGCGCTGATAGCAACCGCTATTTTGCAACTTGAGGAAAAGGGAAAGCTCCAGACAAGTGATCCGGTCAGCACGTATTTACCCCATTTTCCTAATGGAAAAAATATTACATTAAAGAATCTGCTTACTCATACATCGGGAATAAACGGACATGTTGAAGGGAATGGCGCGATCACTCCGGATGACTTAATAAAAGACATAGAGCAGCAAGGAATCAAACGCCAGCCTGGAATGTGGGACTATCAGGATTCTAACTATTCAGTTCTCGCTTATATTGTTGCTGAAGTGAGCGGTGAGTCTTATGAACAATACATAACGAATCATATATTTAAGCCGGCGGGGATGACGCATTCGGGTTTTTACAAGACATATGATAAGCAACCTTATCCAGCTGTCGGCTATAAGCTGAAAGGCAGCAGGGCCATTACACCGTATATGCTCGATTTATCTCAGATGTATGGAGCTGGCGATATATATATGAGTGCTGCTGATATGTACAAATTTGACAAAGCGCTGATAGACGGCAAGCTCTATTCGCAAGAAAGCTATGAAAAAATGTTCACGCCAGGGAGCAGTTCCACATACGGGATGGGATTTTATGTTGCTCCCGGAAGCTATTCAAACCACGGAGTCATGCCGGGCTTCAACGTATTGAACAGCTTCAGCAAATCCGGACAAACCGTTGTTGTTTTGTTGTCGAACATTCAAAATAACGCTAAACTTGGACAAGTGAACAATAAAATATACCAGCTTCTAAATCAGGAGTAATTTACGATCTGTTTTTTCAAAAGATTGGCGGATTCACGTTCGGCAGGATAAATGGGGGCGGCTCGGCAAACGTTAAGCTGGCAAGCTTGACAAGTATTTCCGACACAATTACAATGAAGTTGTAACATTTGTTTTTTTAACATGATTGTTAAACCATTTAAACTTGACAAGGGCGATGAAACTTTCATTCCCTGTGAAGGTTCTGTATGTTGAGAAAACTAGACAATGTACATGCCGACACTTATTTTGAGCAACAACCAAGTTCATAGCAAGAGGAGGTGAAAGTATGACCCCAATTATGATGGTTCTCATCTCCATTTTGCTGATTCTACTCGGTTTAGTTGTTGGCTACTATGTTCGTAAAACCATTGCCGAAGCGAAAATTGCAGGCGCACGCGGTGCAGCCGAGCAAATTCTTGAAGATGCAAAGCGTGATGCTGAAGCACTGAAAAAAGAAGCTCTGCTTGAAGCAAAGGATGAAATCCACAAACTTCGAATAGATGCTGAACAAGAAGTTCGTGAAAGACGAAATGAGCTTCAAAAACAAGAAAACCGTTTACTCCAAAAGGAGGAAAACCTTGATCGCAAACATGAGGGAATT
>NZ_NSDH01000029.1:0-133319 GCF_002289525.1 Bacillus sp. 7705b
GATGATTCGTATGCAGCAGTCTGAGTTGGAACGAATTTCGAGTCTGACTCGTGACGAAGCGAAACAAATCATTCTTGACCGGGTTGAAAACGAGCTTTCACATGACATCGCCATCATGACAAAAGAAACTGAGAACCGTGCGAAAGAAGAGGCGGATAAAAAAGCGAAAAACATTCTTTCACTCGCCTTACAGCGCTGCGCAGCGGATCACGTTGCCGAAACAACGGTATCAGTTGTCAATCTTCCAAATGATGAGATGAAAGGACGTATCATCGGCCGGGAAGGGCGTAACATTCGTACGCTTGAAACGCTGACAGGTATTGACCTGATTATCGATGATACCCCTGAAGCTGTCATTCTGTCCGGATTTGATCCGATCAGACGTGAGACAGCAAGGATTGCTCTTGATAAACTCGTTCAGGATGGCCGTATTCATCCGGCACGGATTGAAGAAATGGTTGAAAAATCTCGCCGCGAGGTCGATGACTACATTCGTGAGATGGGTGAGCAAACGACATTTGAGGTTGGCGTTCACGGTCTCCACCCAGATCTGATCAAGATTCTCGGCCGCTTAAAGTTCCGTACAAGCTACGGTCAAAATGTGCTTAAGCATTCCATGGAAGTCGCATTCTTGGCTGGGCTGATGGCATCGGAGCTTGGAGAAGATGCAAAGCTTGCTAAACGGGCGGGACTACTTCATGACATCGGAAAAGCGATTGACCATGAAGTAGAAGGAAGCCACGTTGAAATCGGAGTCGAGCTTGCGACTAAATATAAAGAGCACCCAGTCGTAATTAACAGTATTGCATCACACCATGGGGACGAAGAGCCGACTTCCATTATCGCTGTGCTGGTAGCTGCAGCAGATGCGCTTTCCGCTGCAAGACCTGGCGCAAGAAGTGAGACGCTCGAGAACTACATTCGAAGACTTGAAAAGCTCGAAGAAATTTCTGAGTCCTACGAAGGTGTTGAAAAATCATTTGCGATTCAGGCTGGACGTGAAGTGCGTATTATGGTGAAGCCGGATTCAATAAATGATCTTGAAGCTCATCGCCTGGCGCGAGATATCCGAAAACGAATTGAGGACGAGCTCGATTATCCAGGTCATATTAAAGTGACAGTCATTAGAGAAACTCGAGCCGTAGAGTATGCAAAATAAAGTGATGCGCTAAGCATCACTTTATTTTTTTGACGGCTGAGGAATAGAAAGGATTTACAAAATGAGAATTTTATTTATCGGAGATGTTGTCGGGTCACCGGGCCGCGACATGGTAAAAGAGTATGTGCCAAAGCTGAAAACAAAATACAAGCCGCATTTTACCATTATAAATGGCGAAAATGCCGCACATGGAAAAGGCTTAACAGAAAAAATCTATCACAGTTTAATACAGTCTGGCGCAGATGCGATCACGATGGGAAACCATACCTGGGACAAAAAGGAAATTTTTGATTTTATCGACGATGTCCCGAACTTAGTCCGTCCCGCAAACTTTCCGGAAGGAACACCGGGAAAAGGGATCACATATGTGAAAGCAAATGGTAAAGAACTTGCTGTTATCAACTTGCAAGGCCGTACGTTTTTACCGCCGCTCGATGATCCGTTTTTAAAAGCGGATGAATTAATTGCCGAAGCTGCTAAAAGAACACCGTACATTTTTATCGACTTCCATGCGGAAGCGACAAGTGAAAAGCTTGCACTCGGCTGGTACACGGATGGACGGGCATCTGCTGTAGTAGGAACTCACACTCACGTGCAAACAGCGGATAACCGCATTTTGCCGAAGGGCACGGCATATATTACTGATGTAGGAATGACCGGCCCATATGACGGTATACTGGGGATGGACAGAGAAACGATTATCAAACGTTTCAAAACAAACCTTCCTGTGCGCTTTACTGTCGCTGAAGGAAAAACAACCCTGAGCGGAGTCGTCATTGATATAGACGATCAAACGAAAAAAGCCGTTAAAATCGAACGTATTTTAATCAATGATGATCACATGTTCTTTGAATAATTGATCTCATGGTTATTTTATAAAAATATTAAAAAGAAAAGCAGGAATATAGCAACTCCTTAGTGAATATAGTAAAAATGGAAGGTAGCCCGCTATTTTTGAAAAGCATTGTGGGGATGGCTTTTTGGATAGCAACATCTAATAATGATTGTTCTAATGAACACTCACTTATCCATTGTAAAACTAAGGGGGAGCAGAAATGGAAATCTTAAAAGTTTCAGCAAAATCGAGTCCAAATTCAGTGGCAGGTGCGCTTGCAGGTGTGTTAAGAGAGCGCGGAGCCGCCGAGATTCAAGCAATTGGAGCGGGTGCTTTGAACCAAGCTGTAAAAGCTGTGGCAATCGCCAGAGGATTTGTGGCGCCAAGCGGGGTTGATTTGATTTGTATTCCGGCTTTTACTGATATTCAGATCGATGGTGAAGAAAGAACAGCGATTAAATTAATCGTGGAGCCTCGCTAAGAAAATTAAAGTATTCACAACCTGTTTGCATATGCAAGCAGGTTGTTTTTCATTTATTGTGATATTTTCTCTCAATAGTATTTTTATAATATAAATGAACCATATGTCATGTGTAAAAACGATTCCGGCTTTTTATAAAAAAAATTTAGCCCATTTTTCAAGACGGATACTTTTGTCTTTCCTAGGAGGACACAGCTGTTTACGGTGATTCCAGATCATGGTACAATCCGGTTATAACAAGACTTTTAAAGGAGGATTGTACATGCAGAGTGGAAAGATGAAAGCTGTAATGAAAAAACACGGTGCTTTCGGCGCTGTGCTGGCTGAAGTTCCCATTCCTGAAATCGATAAGCATGAAGTTCTTATAAAAGTTAAGGCAGCTTCCATTTGCGGCACGGATGTGCATATTTATAATTGGGACCAATGGGCACGACAGAGAATAAAAACTCCTTGTGTCTTCGGCCATGAGTTCAGCGGGATTGTCGAGGCTGTAGGCGAGAATGTCAGCAGTGTAAAAATCGGGGAGTATGTTTCTGCGGAAACACACATTGTATGCGGCACATGCGTCCCTTGTTTAACAGGAAAGCCTCATGTATGTAAAAATACGGCCATTATCGGAGTGGACACGGCAGGCTGTTTTGCGGAGTATGTCAAAGTGCCGGCCGAAAACGTTTGGAAGAATCCCGCGGATATGGACCCGGCGATTGCTTCTATTCAAGAGCCTTTAGGAAATGCCGTTCATACAGTTCTTGAGAGTCAGAACGCCGGAGGAACGACTGCTATTATTGGATGCGGGCCGATCGGACTTATGGCGGTAGCGGTTGCAAAAGCAGCAGGTGCAGCGCAGGTGGTCGCCATTGACAAAAATGAGTACAGATTAGCTCTCGCCAAACAAATGGGAGCCACAAGCACGGTCTCCGTCGAAAAAGAAGATTCGCTCAAAATTGTAAGCGCTTTAACGGGCGGGGAAGGAGCTGATCTCGTTTGTGAGATGTCGGGTCACCCTTCAGCTATCGCGCAAGGCCTAGCAATGGCTGCAAATGGCGGGAGATTTCATATTCTCAGCCTGCCGGAACATCCGGTTACCATCGACTTGACGAATAAAGTCGTGTTTAAAGGCCTTACCATCCAAGGGATCACAGGGAGAAAGATGTTTACGACATGGCGGCAGGTTTCACAATTGCTTAGAACAAACACACTGGATCTTTCACCTATTGTTACCCATCAGTTTCCATTAGAAGAGTTTGAGAAAGGGTTTGAACTGATGAGAAGCGGACAGTGCGGAAAGGTTATTTTAATTCCATAAAAGGGGGATCAACATGACAAAAGAATTTGAGTTTCTAAAAGCAGAGCTTGAAAGAATGAAAGAAAACCACACATGGCAAGACGTTAAACAGGTAGAATCAATGCAGGGCCCTTCTGTTACAGTGAATCATAAAAAAGTTATTCAGCTTTCTTCTAATAATTACCTCGGATTTACTTCACATCCAAGACTCATCAAAGCTGCACAGGAAGCTGCTCAGCAATTTGGAGCCGGAACCGGTTCAGTCCGGACAATCGCCGGAACGTTTACCATGCACCAAGAATTGGAGAAAAAACTGGCAGCCTTTAAAAAAACAGAGGCGGCACTAGTCTTCCAATCAGGCTTTACAACAAACCAAGGTGTACTTTCCAGCATTCTTTCAAAAGACGATATTGTCATTTCTGATGAATTGAACCATGCCTCTATCATTGATGGAATCAGATTGACTAAGGCGGATAAAAAGGTTTATCAGCATGTAGATATGAGTGATTTAGAGAAGGTGCTGAGAAAATCAATGAATTACCGCATGCGCTTGATTGTCACTGACGGCGTATTTTCAATGGATGGAAATATTGCTCCTCTGCCTGACATTGTAGAGCTCGCTGAGAAATATGACGCTTTTGTGATGGTTGATGACGCCCACGCATCCGGAGTGCTTGGCGAAAACGGCAGAGGGACGGTAAATCATTTCGGTCTTGACGGAAGGGTTCATATTCAAGTCGGAACGTTAAGCAAGGCAATCGGAGTTTTAGGGGGATACGCTGCCGGTTCAAAGGTGTTAATCGACTATTTGCGTCATAAAGGCCGTCCGTTTTTATTTAGCACGTCACATCCTCCGGCTGTAACTGCAGCTTGTATGGAAGCAATTGATGTCTTGCTGGAAGAGCCGGAGCATATGGAGCGTCTGTGGGAGAATACACATTATTTTAAATCAATGCTTGTCCAAATGGGTTTTACTCTCACACAGAGCGAGACGCCGATTTTGCCTATTTTAATAGGTGATGAGGGGGCAGCGAAGCAATTTTCTGATCAGCTTCTGTCACAAGGTGTTTTTGCCCAAAGCATCGTTTTCCCGACTGTTGCAAAAGGAAAAGCCAGAATACGCACAATTATTACAGCCGAGCACACCAAAGAAGAACTGGATCAGGCGCTTGATGCCATTGAAAAGACAGCAAAGGAGCTTCAGCTATTGTAAGGAGAAGGGAACACTCTTCTCCCTTTCATTCCTTATTGATTATTATTCTCAATGAGTGTACAATGATAGGTTGCCAGTTGTGCAGAGCTTCAATAACCTTTATACTGGAGGGTGGAAGTTTGGTTTGAAAGGAGAAATATCATATGAATGAAAAGCAAAAATTAGAGAGCGGACAAGTTAATCCATCGGACAAAAAATCCGAGAAGGATTACAGCAAGTACTTTGAAGCTGTCTACATTCCGCCTTCTTTAAAAGATGCGAAAAAACGCGGCAAAGAAGCCGTTACTTATCATAATGACTTTAAAATTTCTGAAGAATTCAAAGGCATGGGTGAAGGAAGAAAATTCTATATCCGGACGTACGGCTGCCAAATGAACGAACATGATACAGAAGTAATGGCAGGGATCTTTATGGCTCTTGGCTATGAAGCGACAAACTCTGTTGACGATGCCAATGTCATTCTGTTAAATACATGTGCGATCCGTGAAAATGCGGAAAACAAGGTATTCGGTGAGCTTGGACACTTAAAAGCACTCAAAAAAAATAACCCGGATCTTATCTTAGGCGTTTGCGGCTGTATGTCACAAGAGGAATCAGTCGTTAACAGGATTTTGAAAAAACATCCGTTTGTCGATATGATTTTCGGTACGCATAATATCCATCGTCTGCCGGAGCTTTTGTCTGAAGCATACCTTTCAAAAGAAATGGTCATAGAAGTTTGGTCCAAGGAAGGCGATGTCATTGAAAACCTTCCGAAAGTCCGCAACGGAAAAATTAAGGGCTGGGTCAACATCATGTACGGCTGTGACAAGTTCTGTACGTATTGCATCGTCCCGTATACACGCGGAAAAGAAAGAAGCCGCCGTCCGGAAGAGATCATTCAGGAAGTAAGAAGACTTGCAAGCGAAGGCTATAAGGAAATTACACTCTTAGGCCAAAACGTAAACGCGTACGGAAAAGACTTTGAAGATATGAACTACGGCCTTGGTGATTTGATGGATGAGCTGCGCAAAATCGATATCCCGAGAATCCGTTTCACAACGAGTCATCCGCGTGACTTTGATGATCATCTCATTGAAGTGCTTGCAAAAGGCGGCAATCTGCTCGATCATATTCATCTGCCGGTCCAATCAGGAAGCTCAGAGGTCTTGAAACTGATGGCACGCAAATATGACAGAGAGCGTTACATGGAGCTCGTCAGAAAAATCAAAGCGGCTATGCCAAACGCTTCTTTAACAACTGACATTATCGTCGGCTTCCCTAACGAAACGGACGAACAGTTTGAAGAAACGCTGTCATTATACCGTGAAGTGGAGTTTGACAGCGCCTATACGTTCATTTACTCTCCGCGTGAAGGCACACCTGCAGCAAAAATGAAAGATAACGTTCCGATGAGAGTGAAAAAAGAACGCCTGCAGCGTCTGAACGCATTGGTTAATGAAATTTCTGCTAAAAAAATGAAGGAATATGAAGGCAAGGTTGTCGAAGTATTAGTTGAGGGCGAAAGCAAAAACAACCCTGAGGTTCTTGCCGGCTACACTGAAAAAAGCAAGCTTGTGAATTTCAAAGGACCAAAGGAAGCGATCGGCAAAATCGTTCGCGTGAAAATCCAGCAAGCGAAAACGTGGTCGCTTGACGGAGAAATGGCAGGAGAAGCAATCGAGGTGAAATAAGATGACGCTCTACTCTAAAAAAGACATTGTGCAGCAAGCACGAAACCTTGCAAAAATGATCTCTGAAACAGAAGAGGTTGATTTTTTCAAACGGGCTGAAGCGCAAATTAATGAGAACGCAAAAGTGTCTGTAATCATTAATCAGATTAAAGCCCTGCAAAAACAAGCTGTTAATCTGAAGCATTACCAAAAACTCGAAGCGCTCAAACAAGTAGAAGAAAAAATTGATGCGCTGCAAGAGGAGCTTGAAGACATTCCTGTCATCCAGGAATTCAGAGATTCTCAGGTTGAGGTGAATGACCTTCTGCAGCTCGTGGCGACCACCATTTCCAACCAGGTCACAAATGAAATCATTACATCAACCGGAGGCGACCTTCTAAAAGGAGAAACTGGTTCGAAGATGAAACATTCAAATAACAGCTGTTCTCTTTAAACGCGGTGCCTTTTCAGGCCCGTGTTTTTTTATGTTAAACTATCAACAGAACTAAATGAACTATGTACTAATTATTCAATATGTTTTGCCACCTTTAGCCAAATAAACTTTATCGCACTTATGAGTAAAGTTTCTAGGCACCCCTGCATACAATGGAACAGAAACTTTGTATTTTTATATTTTAATTATAAAAATGCACACTAGACGAATGCCCAGCATAAGATAACACGAAGAAGAACAAGGAGGCATGCCGGAATGTCTGAATACAGGGAAATTATCACGAAGGCGGTAGTAGCGAAAGGCAGAAAATTTACACAGTGCACCAATACCATCTCCCCTGAGAAAAAACCGAGCAGCATTTTGGGCGGTTGGATTATCAATCACAAGTATGACGCAGAAAAAATCGGAAAAACCGTAGAAATTGAAGGGTATTATGATATAAACGTATGGTACTCTTACGCAGACAATACAAAAACAGAGGTTGTCACAGAACGAGTGAAGTACGTCGATGTGATTAAACTCAGATACAGAGATAACAATTACTTAGACGATGAGCATGAAGTGATTGCAAAAGTGCTTCAGCAGCCAAACTGCCTTGAAGTCACCATATCTCCAAATGGCAATAAAATTGTTGTGCAAGCGGAGAGGGAATTTTTGGCGGAAGTGGTAGGGGAAACAAAGGTTGTTGTAGAAGTGAATTCTGATTGGGAAGAGGATGACGAAGAGGATTGGGAAGACGAACTTGATGAAGAGCTGGAGGATATCAATCCTGAATTTTTAGTTGGAGATCCTGAAGAATAAAAAAGAGACTAGGGGAGTCGGTACCCCAAGTCTCTTTTTTATATAGACATATCATTCTTTTAACCTTTCTGTTTATGTTATAATGAAGGCTGGCAAATAGAAACGTTGATACATAGTGAGGGATTAAACAATGGCTACTTATACGCCTATGATACAGCAATATTTAAAAATAAAGGCAGAGCATCAGGATGCCTTTTTATTTTTTCGTCTCGGTGATTTTTACGAAATGTTTTTTGAGGACGCTAAAAAAGCGTCACAAGAGCTGGAAATTACGTTAACAAGCAGAGACGGAGGCGCCGCTGAAAAAATACCGATGTGCGGTGTTCCGTATCATTCTGCTTCGGCTTATATCGAGCAGCTTATTAAAAAAGGATACAAGGTGGCCATATGCGAACAAACGGAGGATCCAAAGGCTGCAAAGGGCGTCGTCAAACGTGAAGTCGTTCAGCTGATTACCCCTGGAACTGTAATGGACGGAAAAGGCATCCATGAATCAGAAAACAACTTTATTGCATCAGTTTCGGCCTGCTCAAACGGATACGGGCTGGCGCTGTCCGATTTAACAACGGGTGAAAATTTGGCTGTTTTAATTGAACGGCTGGAAGACGTCATATCAGAAATTTATTCAGTCGGCGCGCGGGAAATTGTCGTAGCGGAAAGCCTTGATGAAAAGACGGTTGCTCAGCTGAAGGAGCGGTGCGGCGCTACCATTTCGATTGAAGATGGGGAAACGGATGAGCACGTTCAGATTATTGAGCATTTGCAGAATCCGGACGTAACGAAAACATTTCTCCGTTTATATACGTATCTGAAAAGGACTCAGAAACGGAGCTTAGATCACCTTCAGCCTGTACAAGTGTATGAGCTTGAAGAAGCCATGAAAATCGACTTATACTCGAAGCGGAATTTGGAGCTGACTGAAACGATCCGTTCAAAAAATAAAAAAGGCTCCCTGTTATGGCTGCTTGATGAAACAAAAACTGCGATGGGAGGGCGGCTGCTGAAACAGTGGATTGACCGTCCGCTTATCAGAGTGAATCAAATTGAAGAGCGTCAAGAAATGGTGGAAACATTAATGTCCCATTTCTTTGAACGGGAAGATCTTCGTGAGCGTTTAAAGGAAGTCTATGATTTAGAACGCCTCGCAGGCCGTGTCGCATTCGGAAATGTCAATGCACGGGATCTCATTCAGCTGAAGGAATCATTAAAGCAAGTGCCCGGCATTAAACAGCTTGTTGCTTCACTGGCTCATAAGAAAGCGAAGGAACGGGCGGAGCGGATTGACCCGTGCGGTGATGTTCTAGAATTACTGGAAGGAGCCCTGTACGAAAACCCTCCGATATCAGTAAAAGAAGGAAACCTGATCAAAGACGGGTACAATCAAAAGCTCGATGAATACCGCGATGCTAGCAGAAACGGGAAAGACTGGATTGCCCGCCTTGAACAGCAGGAACGTGAATATACAGGCATTCGGTCATTAAAAGTCGGCTTCAATAAAGTATTTGGCTATTATATTGAAGTGACAAAGGCGAATTTGCACCTTCTTGAAGAAGGGCGCTATGAGCGGAAACAGACGCTAACGAATGCAGAACGCTACATTACACCTGAATTAAAAGAAAAAGAAGCGCTCATTTTGGAAGCGGAAAATAACATCTGTGAGCTGGAATACGAGCTCTTCACCGAGCTGCGTGAGAAAGTGAAATTGTATATTCCGCGTTTGCAGCAGCTCGCCAAACAGATGAGTGAGCTCGATGCGCTGCAATGCTTTGCGACAATCAGTGAAAATCGTCATTACACGAAACCTGAGTTTTCTAAAGATGAAGTTGAGGTCATAGAGGGCAGACACCCGGTTGTTGAAAAAGTAATGGACAGCCAGGAATACGTGCCTAACAACTGTGTGATGGGCGATAACAGACAGATGCTGCTCATTACCGGTCCGAACATGTCGGGGAAAAGCACATACATGAGACAAATCGCGCTCATCTCCATTATGGCGCAAATTGGCTGCTTTGTGCCCGCGAAAAAAGCTATGCTTCCGATTTTTGATCAAATTTTCACCCGAATCGGCGCAGCGGATGATTTGATTTCCGGACAAAGTACTTTTATGGTGGAAATGCTTGAAGCCAAAAATGCGATTGTAAATGCAACCAAAAACAGCCTCATTTTGTTTGATGAAATCGGGCGGGGAACGTCCACATATGACGGCATGGCCCTTGCGCAAGCGATTATTGAATATGTTCATGACCATATTGGCGCCAAGACGCTGTTTAGTACGCACTATCATGAGCTGACGGTTCTTGAAGAAAAGCTTCCGCAGCTGAAAAATGTCCATGTTCGTGCTGAGGAATATAATGGGACGGTTGTCTTTCTTCATCAAATTAAAGAAGGGGCAGCTGACAAAAGCTACGGTATCCATGTCGCCCAGCTGGCTGAGTTGCCGGAAGATCTGATTTCGCGCGCTCAAGACATTCTAAAAGAACTTGAGCATTCAGGGAACAAACCGGAAGTGCCAGTGCAGAAACCTGAGGTACCAGTACAGAAACATGAGGTAAAAGAAGAGCTGGCACAGCTGTCCTTCTTTGACGAATCGGATAAACCGGCTGCATCACCAAAGCTTTCTAAAAAAGAAAAGCAAGTACTTGATGTCTTTAAATCTCTGAATATACTTGATATGACACCGCTGGAAGCGATGAATGAAATGTACAAGCTGCAAAAGAAATTACATTAAAACGGGGTGATGAATGTGGCAAAAGTCATCCAGCTGTCAGATGAACTTTCAAATAAAATTGCGGCGGGCGAGGTTGTGGAACGGCCCGCCTCAGTCGTGAAGGAATTGGTGGAAAATGCCATCGACGCTGACAGCACAGTCATTGAAATCGACATTGAGGAAGCGGGTCTTGCATCCATTCGTGTTCTGGATAATGGAGAAGGAATGGAAAATGAAGATTGCAAGCGTGCCTTCCGCCGCCACGCAACAAGTAAAATAAAAGATGAGAATGATTTATTCAGAGTGAGAACACTTGGCTTTAGGGGAGAGGCACTGCCGAGTATTGCGTCTGTCTCCCATCTGGAGATTACGACAAGCACGGGAGAAGGAGCGGGAACGAAGCTCATGCTTCAAGGCGGAAACATCATTTCTGAATCGCGTTCCTCAAGCAGGAAGGGAACCGAAATTGTCGTTTCCAATCTGTTTTTTAATACACCGGCCCGCTTGAAATATATGAAAACCGTTCATACAGAGCTTGGGAATATTACGGATGTGGTCAACCGGATTGCGCTGGCACATCCGGAGGTATCGATCCGCCTTCGCCATCATGGAAAAAATCTTCTCCAAACGAATGGAAATGGAGATGTGCGCCATGTCCTTGCCGCGATTTACGGTACGGCTGTCGCTAAAAAAATGCTGCCGCTTCATGTCAGCTCACTGGATTTTGAAGTGAAGGGATATATCGCTCTGCCAGAGATTACACGGGCATCGAGAAATTACATGTCGTCTGTCATCAATGGCCGTTATATTAAAAATTTCCCGCTCGTCAAGGCGGTGCACGAAGGATATCACACACTTTTGCCAATCGGACGCCATCCGATCACATTTATAGAAATCACCATGGACCCGATTTTAGTCGATGTCAACGTGCACCCTTCGAAGCTTGAGGTACGGCTCAGCAAGGAAACAGAGCTGCACGACTTAATTCGTGACGGCATAAAAGATGTATTTAAACAGCAGCAGCTGATACCGAGCGCACAGCTTCCGAAAAAGTCAGCACCTGTGATCAAAAATGAGCAGCAGTTCATGACCTTTGATGAAAAACCTGCTGAAAGAAAAGTGCCGGAAAAAGCGCTTATGCCTTCGTATTCACCAATGAAGCTCAGTTCAGTTGTCAAAGAACCAGTTGAGATAGAAGACGAATTGCCTTCAGAGCAGCTTGAAACTCATTCTGTGGCTGAAACAAAACAAGATATTGCAGAGCCTGCTGTTTCAGAGGAATTGCCTGAAGCATTCGAACAGGAGCCCGCTCAGGAACTTCAGCAGACATCATCTGAACGTGTGCCGATCATGTACCCGATCGGCCAGATGCATGGGACCTATATATTGGCGCAAAACGAAAACGGCTTATATATTATCGACCAGCATGCCGCCCAAGAGCGTATTAAATACGAATATTTTCGTGAAAAGGTCGGGGAGGTTGAGCCTGAGGTGCAGGACATGATTGTGCCGCTGACGTTCCATTATTCCACGAACGAGGCACTCATTATCGAACAGCATCTACAAGAGCTCGAAAGCGTAGGTGTCTTTTTAGAGTCTTTCGGCTCGAACAGTTACATCGTCCGCTGCCACCCGGCTTGGTTTCCAAAAGGAGAAGAAGCCGAGCTGATAGAAGAAATCATTCAGCAGGTGCTCGATTCGAAAAACATTGATATCAAAAAACTGCGCGAGGAAGCGGCGATTATGATGAGCTGCAAAGGTTCAATCAAAGCAAACCGCCACCTCAGAAACGACGAGATCAAAGCGCTTCTGGACGATCTCCGAAGCACATCAGACCCATTTACATGCCCGCACGGCCGTCCGATTATGATTCATCATTCCACGTATGAGATGGAAAAGATGTTTAAACGTGTGATGTAGCGGGGTTTGGTGAAGGGGATAGATCCTTTGCTTATGTTGAAGGCAAGCCAATATCCCGTTCGATGGCGTACGTCTCAGGGCGGCTGCTGAGTATGTAGGTATAGACGAAATTGAAACCCATCCGTTGAGGAAAACATTTGCTATCACTTTTACAAACTGAGATATTTAACCACTTCCAGCGTAAAACGCTCGTTATATCGGAATCAATTAAGACGCAATGAAGAAATTCAAAATATAACCCGGCTCATCCAAAATAACAAGGATGGGCCTTTTTCTTTTCATTTTTCGTCAATTTTTCAAAAGTACAGGTATGTAATTCATTTTAGGGATATGGCTTTAAAACAGAGATGACAAGGGATTTAAACAGTTCGACGAGTTGCACAGTATAAAACGTATGGGGAGCTGAGGAAATAGAGTATTATCAACAAGAGAAAGGGGTAATAACTTGGAAATTGATAAGAGAACTGCTGTTGAAATAGGTGTCAAAGAAGCTGCTGAAGAATTATGTAAATTAATGGATGAATTACATTAATTGTACAAGCATTTTGCTTTTGTGAAAGTGCTTTAAACTGCTTCCGGTAAATCTCAGGATAGACAATTGGCGGTACGGTGGCAGTTTAGAAAGAATAAATATGTGATTAAAAGGGAATCGTTCGACAAATTTTGCGAACTGTTTCATTTCTAGTCCTCTTGTCTGATAATAAATCAAGAGGTGAAAGTTTATGAAATTTGAAGTTGTTTTTTGGTTTGATAATGAAAATTTAAGAACAGCTAAAGTAATTGCAGAATCTGAGAAAGCACTTATAAAAGAATTGCAAGAATGTGAACATTGGTATGAGTTTGAAGATGGTAAGCGTATAGCAAATGTTAATATGCGACTTGTAACGCAATTTGATGTGAAAAGAAAATAAAAAAGCATCCCTCGGGGTGCTTTTTTATTTGGGTAGTTGCGCGATGCAGGTGCACATGTGAACAGAGGATCGAATGTATGGGGGAGGGATTAACTTTTGTCTATTAAAAAGTAGTTTGAAACAATCATGTAAGGTATACTCTTCTCATAATGGAGGGAGTTACATGAAATACATAATAATTACTTTGATATCTATTGGATTACTTGCTGGCTGTTCAACCAGCAATGAAACGAAAAACATTGACACTACGAAACAAAATGAAATAAACAAGGAATCAAACACAGATGGGTTGTCTATAGTTGATGCTGGTGTTACTCAAGAAGACGAGTCTACAGACACAGCACGGACAGAAGTTAACGAAACAGTAAAGGAAATTGCTACTCAAGCATCATACGAAGAATTAAATGTAAACGATCCACCAGTTGATAAAGTTGTGAAGATAACTGACACAGTCGAGAGTGTAATGGATGAAGGTGGTGCTTTGGATTCGTTTATAATTTCTCAGGAAGAAGATGGTGAAAATTGTTTGTATCAAGTGATGAACATGAGTTACTTAACATTAACTAAGGGTGATAAGGTTTCAGCTTACGGCCCTGTGCAAGAAGGTGAAGAGACACCGGTGATTACAGGCGTTCTAGTAGAAAGAGAGTAAGACATCCGATTGGGTGTCTTTTTATATTGGCAAAGGAGAGTATGAATAGGATACAAAATATTCGAAGGAGAATTAAAGATGACTAAGCAATTCATCAAAAAGATTTCATATGTATCTTCACTCGCGAATGAAAGGACAAAGAGTGAGGGCTATGCCCTTAAGCCTATGAGAATATGAACCGCCTCTGGTTGCCCGATCCTGCCTCACCCGTAGCAGGGGCTGTGATGCACACTAGACACAGCAACAAGAAGAAACGAAACCATAACAAGTTTTTAGACATATTTTGATTTTTGTTTTGCATTTCAGGTTTCATTCCTCTAACTGTTTTACACTTTCTCGTTGACTATAGGAAAGTGAGGCGACGAAAATGTCATTACAGCATAAAACCGCTTGAATCAATCACAAGCGGTTTTTTATCGGTTTATGTTTTAGGCCGATCATCAAATGCTAGTTCAATGAACGCCATAAATGCTGATATGACAAAGAGTAATGCGTCCGGGATATAAATAGAATCCATAAAGTAATCTACTAAACAAATTGTTATGAAATTAGCGATGAAATAAAAAACAAATGTGAAAAGTGCTGTTTTTCTGATAGAAAGTGAATGGATCATTATCAAAGAAACGACTTTTGTTAGAGGGTCTATAACCAGTCCGGCAGCAAAGCATCCCAATATAAAAAACAATAAGGTTTGATTGGAATCGTATGTGATGCCGAGGATGGCAAATAGCCCTTTCAAGCCGAAGAAATAACCGCCGAAGATCACAGCAGCAGAAATTGTGATAAGGAGGGCAATGGATACAATCACTATTATTTTTGAGCTTGGTTTTAAGTCTTTAAATGGCGTGTCGTGTTCTTTCTGGCTTACGTATTACACTCCTTACATGTTAGTGATTCACAATACAGCAGAACTCATCCCGAATATACTAAAATAATAATAAAAACAGGATATGTTTCCTAGGCAAGTGCCTAATGAAAAAAGCGAAAATCCGACAGGTATACTGAGAAAGCAGAGGCTTATTTCATATAAGCTCCTTATCTAGATGACTTGCATAAAGTGTAACATATATTTACAAAAGTGAAAAAATCCTTTTTCTATTGAAAAAGGATTTTTTAGCGAGACTAATTTTAACTTCTGAGATTTTTTGAAGCTTTCGCTTTTTTCGGCCAGATAAAATAACTGGCGGTGATCAGGCAATCAATGCCCAGAATGACTGTCCATAGCTTTAAAACACTGCTCAGCGCTTCGGTACGGGCAGCATCATTAATAAAATAAATCATCCCGGCCAGCAGCCCGGCACCAATAAGATAAGCGAGCACATGTCTGATCAAGCTTTTCGCATAATGTTTCGCATGATCCATTCCATAGCGCACAAGCGGTTTTGAGCCTTGCTTTGTTACATAATAACGGAATTTTTCATCCGCCCATTGGATCATTTGCTTGCCGAAAGCAATCGATACGCCGATGTACACTGCAGCAATCGCGTGTGCAGTAGTCGCAACGGCTCCGCGGTATAAGTCCGCAGACGTCATTATTAACAAAATCAGGTCAATGACAGGGGTTAAGGCAAAAAGAAACAGCCCTAATTTATCTTGTTTAAATAGATAGCGTACGACAAGGCCTAACACTATTACAACCCAAAATCCTATTTCGCAGAAGACAATCATCCAAGCGACACTGTTCAATCTGTTCCCCTCTTTCTAATACAGTTGTATTATTTAATATGATTTTACCATCTGCGTTTTTATAAAACAACTGTATTATAAAAATTGCTCTCTGATTTTTTTCTTGGTAAAATAAAGATATGCCAAAACAAATTGACCATGAAAAAAGAAGAAAACACATTGCAGAAGCGACATGGCGGGTGATTTTAGAACGAGGGATGGAGGGGGCCTCAGTCAGAAACATTGCCAAAGAAGCAGGACTGTCGTTAGGTGCGCTTCGCCATTATTTTTCAACTCAGGATGAATTGCTTGTTTTTGCAATGAAACTTGTGAAAGAAAAGGTGACAGCCCGTATTAATGAAATTGCTGCCCATGATTTGCCGCCTAAAGAAAAAGTGTTACACATACTGCTTGAAATTGTCCCGACAAATGCTGAAACGATTAGAGAGATGGAGGTATGGTTTGCTTTTACTGTTTATGCGAGACATAAAGACAATATGTTTGATGCGGGACATGACGAAATTTACAAAGCAATTCGAAATCTGATTGACTACTTGGACCAGCTTCATTTATTGCAAAAACATGCTGATAAAGAAATAGAAGGAGAGAGGCTGTACGCCTTAATCGATGGTTTGGCTTTACATGCGATGTTTGACCCTCGCCGTGTGAATAAAGAACGGATCAAACGTGTTATGATGCAGCATTTACAATCTATATGCGTTGATGAATCAGCCCAAGAGTGAATAGGTCACTGCAAAAAGTTATTCTTAATGGACAAGTCTCCAAAAAGAATAACTTTTTTTATGTGAATCAAGCCGTAACTGCAAGAATGAATTGAAGAATGGAAAAGCCGCATGCCGTTTGGTAAAGTGGGAATGGAAGAGAGAATGAAAGAACTTCATATTGATAGGAATGGTGAAAATGGTTACTTATGCGGTACATACGATCAAAACATTTCATCAAGGGTGGACTAACTATTGTTACATCATTGAAGATATTGTAAGCCGATCTGCAATAGTTGTTGATCCATCATGGGAATTGAGTAAACTAACTAATAAACTTTCTGAGCTGGAGGTTGATTTATCAGCAATTCTTTTAACGCACTCTCATTATGATCATGTAAATCTTGTTGAGCCGCTCACGGCATTATTTCATCCTCAAGTGTATATGTCGAAAACAGAAATCGACTTTTACCAATTCAGATGCAAAAACTTAATTGCTCTTCAAGACCGTGAAACCATCAGCATAGGAATGACGAAAGCGCAATGTCTGCTTACACCTGGGCATACAGCCGGCGGGATGTGTTATTTGTTTTCAGAAAGTATATTCACAGGAGATACGATTTTTACGGAAGGATGCGGGATATGTGAAGATCATGGCAGTTCCGCAGATGATATGTTCGATAGTGTTCAGAAGATAAAATCCATCGTTTCCCCAGAAGTGCGGGTTTATCCGGGGCATTCATTTGGTCAAACACCAGGGCAAACAATAGGTGAGCTTTTAAAACATAATATTTATTTTCAGATTGATAAAAGAGAATACTTTGTGAAATTCCGCAATAGAAAAAACCAAAGAGGTATTTTTGATTTTAAATAAGTTTTTCCGAAATCATTCTATTAGACTATTTTCTTTCTGCATCCGAAAGATTTGCCTTTTGAAAAATGATGACAAAGCACGGGTTGATTTTATTAAGTAATGAAATGAAGCTTATGTATCATCATCTTTTGGCACAAGTGATATGCAGGTCTATTTTCTTATGTTTTACAGCATGTCCTGATTCTTTATACCTTTATGGAAAAATGCAGAGAAAAAACGATGGAAAGTGTAGGAAAAATTAACTTGACGGATAATATTTACAGAGGTTACCATCAACATGAACATGCTACTATTTATCCGGGGCAATACTTATATTTTCTATAACGTAAGTCAGCAGGTAATTATATATCGGGGAAGGGTGGCTTTAATAGAATGATCACATATGTTTTTCCGGGACAGGGTTCACAGAAACAGGGAATGGGCAGTGAGTTATTTGATGAGTTTAAAGAACTGACGGCACAAGCAGATGAGATCTTAGGGTATTCTATCAAACGCCTATGCATAGAAAATCCTTATTCAAACTTAAACAAAACGCAATTTACTCAGCCGGCCTTATATGTAGTGAACGCATTAAGCTACCTGAAAAAAATACAGGAAACAGACATAAAACCCGATTTTGTTGCCGGGCACAGCCTGGGAGAATACAATGCGCTATTTGCGGCTGAAGCCTTTGATTTTGAGACGGGGTTAAAGCTTGTCAGAAAAAGAGGCGAGCTGATGAGCATGGTAAGCAACGGCGGTATGGCGGCCGTTATGGGACTAAATGAAGAACAGGTTTCAGAGGTTTTGATAGATCATCATTTACATGCGATTGACATTGCGAATGTAAATGCTCCTTATCAAATTGTGATTTCAGGTCAAAAAGAAGATATTGACAAAGCCGCATCCATCTTTGAAGCCAAGACAGACGTTACGATGTTTCTCCCCTTAAACGTCAGCGGTGCGTTTCATTCCAGATACATGAATCATGCAAAGCAGGAGTTTGAACAATTTCTTGACACTTTTCATTTTGCTCCTTTATCTATTCCGGTTATTTCTAATGTATATGCCAGACCGTACTCTTCTGAAGTAATTAAGCCGACACTGGCGGATCAAATCAACCATTCGGTAAAATGGACTGAAAGTATACGCTTTTTAATGGAAAAAGGTCAAATGGAGTTTGAGGAAATAGGACCGGGAAATGTGTTAACAGGATTGATCCGCCGCATTGAAACAGATGCGGAACCTATGACACGCTAAACCGATTTCTATACCAAAAGGCCTCAAATTCGGGTCTAAAGTATACGTCATGCATGATTCGATAGACACTGTTAAAACTGAAAGAATTTATATACTGTTACATAAAGAGGTTCATAAAAAAAGTTCGCTCTCTAGCGGACATTTGCACTATCGCAGTCAGTTTTTATATTACGATAAACCATCGCTCTCCTTTCAAGAGAACCGCCCTTTATTTCAAAAACATCTAAGTCATAATAGAGTCGATGTTTTTGGCGATGCCAAAATGATTCACATCAAATTCAGATACTTCCAAGATCACTTCATTAACGAGCTTCCACATCCAGAACAACAAAACCAAAGCATTTTTCCATTCATGTTATAAACCATAAAACGAGGCTTTTCTCACAGCCAGCCAGCACCATCATATTTTCGTAACTCACCTTTAAATACATAAAAAAGAAGGTTATAAAAATGAATGAACCACTCGTTTTTATGTTTTCCGGACAAGGCTCTCAGTACCATCATATGGGAAAAGAATTATTCAGCAAAAACACCGTTTTTCGCCAATGTATGCTTGAAATGGATGCCATTGTCTCTCGGCAAATCGGCATATCTATAGTCAATGAAATGTATCATCCCGCTAAGCGTGTATCGGAACCGTTTGACCGTGTCCTTTATACGCACCCCGCTATCTTTATGGTTGAGTATTCTTTATATCGGGTTTTCGCAGAAAAGGGAATCCAGCCTGATTACGTGCTGGGGGCAAGTCTGGGAGAATTCGCGTCAGCTGCTGCTTCCGGTGTTTTAGACGCAAAAGAGATGCTGGAATGCATACTTGAACAGGCTACCGTCATCGAAAAATACTGTGATAAAGGAAAAATGCTGGCTATACTCGACAAACCGCAACTATTACTTGATCATCCGCATCTATTTGAAAATAGTGAATTAACCTCCATTCATTATGATTCGCACTTTGTCATTTCGGGAGAAAGTGAAAACATACAGCAGATCACTGATGTCCTGAGAGAGAACGGGATTCTCTGCCAGCCGCTGCCTGTATCCTACGGATTTCATTCTTCCCTTATTGATCCTGCAGAAGATGTATATAAAGAATTTTTAAGATCAAAATCTTTTAAACACCCTTCAATCCCGTTGGTATCCTGTTTAACGGGAAGGAGCATTCGCGAGATTCATAACGATTTCTTTTGGGATACTGTAAGAAGACCAATGAGATTTCGAGAAGCTATTCAATTTTTGGAAAGTCAGCATACGTGCCATTTCATTGATTTGGGGCCTTCAGGAACCTTAGCTGCGTTTGTTAAACAATTAATCTCGGGAGATTCAGCGAATCGCTGTCATTCAATCATCACACCATTTCATCAGGAGCTGAAAAATCTGGAGATGGTTGAGCGTTTACAGAAACTAGAAAGGAAGTAAACAAGATGATTACATATGTTTTTCCAGGACAAGGCTCCCAGCAAAAAGGAATGGGACAAGGACTTTTTGAGCAATATCAGCATTTGACGGACCAAGCAGATCAAATACTTGGATATTCAATCAAAAAACTCTGTACTGAAAAAGGCTATTTCGATGTCAATCATACTCAATATACTCAGCCGGCTTTATACGTGGTCAATGCACTCAGTTATTTGAAAAAGCTGGAGGAGACCGGCGGAAAACCTGATTTTGCGGCGGGGCATAGCTTAGGAGAATACAACGCGCTGTTTGCAGCAGGCGCATTTGACTTTGGGACAGGCTTAAAGCTGGTGAAAAAAAGAGGCGAGCTGATGGGACGGATTACTGGAGGCGGTATGGCTGCGGTGATCGGTTTAGATAAGGAACAAGTTGCAGCCGTATTAGAAGAACATCATTTACATACGATTGATGTGGCAAATGAGAATACACCTCGGCAAATTGTGATTTCCGGACAAAAAAAAGATATTGAAAAAGCGGGAGCTGTTTTTGAAACCATCCAGGATGTAAAGCTGTTCCACCCGTTAAACGTAAGCGGAGCTTTTCATTCCAGGTATATGAATGAAGCAAAACAAGAATTTAAGCAATTTATAGAAACATTCCATTTTGCGCCTTTGTCTTTTCCGGTTATCTCGAATGTATATGCAGAGCCTTATCAACAGGAAAGGCTGAAAGAGACCCTGTCTCAACAAATGAACAGCACGGTTAGATGGACAGACAGCATTCGTTATCTTATGGGAAGAGGAGCAATGGAGTTTGAAGAAGTCGGTCCTGGAAAGGTGTTAACCGGCTTAATTACCCGGATAAAAAATGAAGCGGAGCCGTTAACACATCATGTTGATTCAACAGAGAAAAATGCCTCTAATGGCCAGCAAAATGAACAAGCAGAAACTGACGCCCATTTAGCTCGAATGTCTGCTGAGATTACAGCTCATTCATTAGGAAATGCCGAGTTTAAAAAAGACTATCAACTTACATATGCTTATCTTGCAGGAGGAATGTACCGCGGAATTGCTTCGAAAGAAATGGTTGTAAAGATGTCAAAAGCGGGGATGATGGGGTTCTTTGGCACGGGCGGTTTGGATCTGAATGACGTTGAGGATGCGATTCTGTCTATTCAAGGCGAATTGGGGCAGGGACAAGCCTATGGCATTAACCTTGTGCACAGTATGAAGCATATTGAATCAGAAGAAAAAATGATTGATCTTTTATTGAAACATAATGTGAGACATTTGGAAGCCTCCGCATTTCTAAGTGTCACTCCTGCTTTAGTTAGATATCGCGCTAAAGGATTGAAACGGCGTCCAAACGGTGAAGTGATATGTTTAAATCGAATGATAGCGAAAATCTCAAGGCCTGAGGTTGCCGAATCTTTTATGAGTCCTGCGCCGGAGAATATGGTAGAAAAGCTTTTAAGAGAAAACAAAATCACAACTAGTGAAGCTGAGTTATTGCGGGAGATCCCTGTGGCAGAGGATATTTGTGTGGAAGCAGACTCAGGCGGTCATACGGACGGCGGTGTTGCATACAGCTTGATGCCGGCGATGACATTATTAAGAGACGAAATGATGAAAAAGTATCGATATAACAAAAAAATACGCGTCGGTGCGGCAGGCGGGATAGGGACTCCTGAGGCGGCGATGGCTGCCTTTATGCTCGGTGCTGATTTTATCTTAACCGGCTCAATCAATCAGTGTACGGTTGAAGCGGCCACAAGTGACAGAGTGAAAGATTTATTGCAGCAAATGAATGTTCAAGATACGGCGTATGCGCCAGCGGGTGATATGTTCGAATCGGGCAGCAAAGTGCAAGTGCTAAAAAAAGGTGTGTTTTTTCCGGCGCGAGCCAGCAAGCTGCATGAACTTTACCAGCGATTTGGATCATTGAGTGAGATCGATCAAAAGACCTTAACTCAGCTTGAGGAGAAATATTTTAAACGCAGTATCGAAAAAATATATGAAGATATTAAATTACACTATCCATCGGCAGAGATTGAGAAGGCTGAACGGAATCCGAAACATAAGATGGCATTGATTTTCAGATGGTACTTTAGGTACAGCTCGCAATTGGCGATCAGCGGAAGCGAAGAGTCTAAAGTCGATTATCAAGTTCACTGCGGCCCTGCGTTAGGGGCTTTTAATCAATGGGTCAAAGGCTCAGAATTAGAGAGCTGGCGGAACCGTCATGTGGATGATATCGGGAAAATATTAATGACAGAAACCGCAAAGTTACTTAACGACAGAATTGCATTATTTTCTCAAAAGGCGCTTTAAAGTCTATTGTGCAATAATAAAAGATTGAATATTGCGAAAGAAATGGTTGGAGCCTGAATGTTTAACATTCCATTTAAAGGAGAGACAAACGTTATGAATAAACAGAAAGTCTTCGAAGTATTGATTACTAATATTTGTGAGGTTCTTCCGGAATTGGACGGACACCGTTTTGAGCCTGAAGACCGATTAGCTGATTTAGGGGCTGATTCTGTAGACAGGGCTGAAATTATAACCATGGTGCTTGAGGATTTATCATTAAAAATCCCTCGTGTCGAGCTGTCTGGTGTGAACAACATCGGCGAATTAGCTGAGGTGCTTTATGACAAAGTACAATCCGCCTGAGATTCTGGTGACCGGTGTCGGAGTAACGGCAGCGATCGGCCAAGGAAAAGAGGCTTTTGTTTCTTCTTTATTGTCTGGGAGGCATGCCTTTGAAGTGATGCAGCGCCCTGGCAGACAAAAAGACAGCCGGTTTATTGGGGCTGAAATTCCTGCGTTATCTTATCCGGAACGTCTTTCTAAGAAACTGCTAAGAAAAGCGTCATTTTCCAGCCGAGCTGCTTTGGTTACTCTCTCAGAAGCCTGGGAGGAGGCGAAGTTAGACGATGCTGGTTCCGCACGTATCGGGCTGGTAGCAGGAGGATCGAACTTTCAGCAAAGAGAGACCCTCCAGCTTTATGAGAATTATAGGGACCGCTCTGGTTTCATGTCGCCAGCATATGCACTGTCTTTTATGGATAGCGATCTTTGCGGTCTTTGTACAGAACAGTTTGGAATCACCGGTTTAGCTTATACGGCGGGAGGTGCTTCCGCAAGCGGCCAGTTAGCGGTGATTCAAGCAATTCAGCAAGTCCTGTCAGGAGAGGTTGATATTTGCATCGCACTGGGGGCGTTAATGGATATTTCCTATATGGAATGTGAGGCGCTCAGGGCTTTAGGCGCTATGGGAACGGATAAATATGCTGATGAGCCGGAAAACGCGTGCCGTCCCTTTGACCAGAACAGAGATGGATTTATTTATGGAGAATGCTGCGGCGCCTTGGTGATAGAACGAAAAGATACGGCTGTCCGCCGGGGCATAAAACCCTATGCTGCATTGTCAGGATGGTCAATCAAAGTAGATGGGAACCGCAATCCTGATCCTTCTTTAGAAGGGGAGATCTATGTCATACAAAAGGCATTGGAGCGAGCCGGTCTCACACCTGAAGAAATTGATTACATAAACCCCCATGGCACGGGTTCTTTCATTGGAGATGAAATTGAATTGAAGGCGCTGCATGCTTGCGGTCTTTCTCATGCTTATATAAATGCAACAAAATCAATAACCGGGCATGGGCTCAGTGCAGCAGGCATTGTTGAGATTATTTCTGTACTGCTTCAAATGAAAGAATCACGCCTGCATCCGAGCCGGAATTTACATGATCCAATTGATCCTTCCTTGCATTGGGTGACGGATCAATCAATTTCACACGACATAAAAAACGCGTTGAGTTTAAGCATGGGTTTTGGCGGAATGAATACCGCTGTTTGTATACAAAACATTGAAAAATGCGGAGGCGAATCATAAATGGTTTCTGCTGGAATAGAAGCGATGAATGTCTTTGGCGGAACGGCATACCTTGATGTCATGCAATTAGCCAAGTACAGACATTTAGATACTGCTAGATTTGAAAATTTATTAATGAAAGAAAAAGCGGTAGCACTGCCTTACGAAGATCCTGTGACCTTTGGAGTGAATGCGGCTAAACCGATTATTGATTCACTAAGTGATGCAGAGAAGGACAGGATTGAATTGCTGATCACCTGTTCCGAATCTGGCATCGATTTTGGAAAATCATTAAGCACCTATATCCATGAATATTTAGGGCTTAATCGCAACTGCCGTTTGTTCGAAATAAAACAAGCCTGTTATTCAGGAACTGCCGGATTTCAAATGGCAGTGAATTTTATATTATCCCAGACGTCTCCGGGTGCCAAAGCACTGGTCATCGCCAGTGATATTTCCCGTTTTTTAATCGCTGAAGGCGGAGACGCTTTAAGTGAGGATTGGTCCTATGCCGAACCGAGTGCCGGAGCGGGAGCAGTGGCTGTTTTGATAGGCGAAAATCCTGAGGTGTTTCAAGTTGATCCCGGGGCAAACGGCTATTACGGCTACGAAGTGATGGATACGTGCCGTCCCATTCCCGACAGTGAGGCGGGAGATGCTGACCTGTCTTTAATGTCATATTTGGATTGCTGTGAACAAACGTTCTTGGAATATCAAAAACGTGTATCCGGGGCTCATTATCAAGATACGTTTCAATATCTAGCCTACCATACGCCTTTTGGCGGGATGGTGAAAGGGGCGCACCGCACGATGATGCGTAAGATGGCAAAGGCGAAAACGGCCGAGATAGAAACTGATTTTTTGAAACGGGTACAGCCTGGATTGCTCTACTGCCAAAGGGTCGGAAACATTATGGGAGCCGCATTGCTTCTGGCGCTGGCTAGCACTATTGACAAAGCGCAGCTTGACTCGCCTAAACGAATTGGCTGTTTCTCCTATGGTTCAGGCTGCTGTTCTGAGTTTTACAGCGGAATTGCAACGCCTCAAGGCCAACAACGCCAGCGCTTATTTGAAATCGAGAAGCACTTGGACAATCGATATCATCTTTCAATGGATGAGTATGAAACGCTGTTCAAGGGAAGCGGGATGGTCCGGTTCGGAACTCGTAATGTCAAGCTGGATCTTGAGATGATTCCGGGGGTATTGCAATTTCATCAAGAAAAGCCGAGGCTGTTTTTAGAAGAAATTTCTGAGTTTCATCGCAAGTACAGGTGGATGTCGTGACATACCAAACGATTAAGGTCCGGTTTCAAGAGTCAATTTGCTATCTAACCTTTCATCGTCCTGACGCTAATAATACGATCAATGACCAATTAATCGATGAATGTTTACAAGTGATGAATCAATGTGAGACATCTTCCGTTACGGTCATTGTTTTAGAGGGGCTCCCGGAGGTATTTTGTTTCGGAGCCGATTTTCAAGAAATATATCAGGAGATGAAAAGCGGCAGAAAACAAGCGAGTTCTCAAGAACCTCTCTATGATTTGTGGCTGAAATTGCAGACTGGTCCTTTTGTCACCATTTCACATGTGCGGGGAAAAGTAAATGCCGGAGGTCTTGGATTTGTGGCTGCCAGTGATATTGTCATTGCGGATCAAACTGCATCATTCAGTCTGTCCGAGTTGTTATTTGGTCTTTATCCAGCTTGTGTGCTGCCATTTCTGATTCGCAGGATCGGCTATCAAAAAGCGCATTATATGACATTAATGACAAAACCGATTTTTGTTCAGGAAGCCATGGAATGGAACTTGGTAGATGCCTGTGACGCTCAAAGCGAGGTCCTGCTGAGAAAGCATTTATTGCGCTTGCGGCGGTTAAATAAAAAGGCAATTGCGCGGTATAAACAGTTTATCAATTCATTGGATGACCGCCCGCGCCGTACGAAATCCATGGCTTTAACTGAAAATCAAGACATGTTTTCCGACCCTCAAAATCAAATGGGCATCATAAGGTATGTTGAAACGGGGCAGTTCCCTTGGGAGAAGAGCCCGTAAACTGTGTGAAATACATACAATCAGAAACCGTTAGGAGGACATCATGACGCATTCTGTTGTAGAGCTTTTTGAAATCGAGCCCGCTATTATTCAGGTCAAGATGCATGACCGTGCTCATAAAAACGCGTTTTCGCAAGAACTCACAGACGGATTAATTCAAGCGTTCGAATTCATTCGCAATCAACAAAGCTATAAAGCAGTGATTTTAACGGGATACGACAATTATTTTGCTTCAGGCGGAACACAAGAAGGTTTGCTGAGAATCCAGCAAGGAATCACCAAGTTTACTGATGACAATCTCTATTCTCTGGCACTTGATTGCAGAATTCCCGTCATTGCTGCCATGCAGGGTCACGGAATTGGGGGCGGCTTTGTCATGGGGCTCTTTGCTGATTTTATTATTCTGAGCAGGGAGAGCGTGTATACCACTAATTTTATGAAATACGGGTTTACACCGGGTATGGGAGCTACTTTTATCGTTCCCCAAAAACTCGGGTTCAGCTTGGCGCAGGAGTTATTAATGAATGCAGGCAATTACCGGGGAGCCGATCTCGAAAAAAGAGGAATACCCTTTAAAGTCCTCCCTCGATCTGAAGTTTTGGAGTATGCTGTGGAGCTGGCGCGTGAGCTGGCGGAAAAACCGAGAAACTCCTTAATTACACTAAAAGACCACTTGGTTTCGCCGCTTCGCGAGCAGCTTCCCAGCGTGATAGAACAGGAGCTCGTTATGCATGAGAAAACATTTCATCAAGACGAAGTCAAAACGAGAATCACAGGTTTGTATGGGAATTAATTGAAAATAAAAATGATCGTCGTGTGATACATAAAAATGTGCAGGTGAAATGGAGGCAGCTCTATGAGAAATGATGTGAATACCCGCGGATTATCTAATCCCTCTGTCAGCTATGGGGAGCCATTACATATATCCGAAGATCAACCGGCTACAATACCCGAGGTTTTATACAAAACTGCAGCGGAGCTTGGAGAAACAAAGGGGATCATTTATCTGCAGCCGGATGGAACTGAGATTCAGCAATCTTACGGCCGTTTATGGAAGGATGCGCTGCGTATTGTGAAGGGGCTCCGTCAATCTGGCCTGAGAGCAAAGGACAATGTGATCTTGCAGCTTGGTGACAATTCACAATTTATCCCTGCTTTCTGGGGCTGTGTTTCAACTGGAATTGTTCCGGCTCCTTTAGCTGTTGCTCCAACGTACACAGAGTCGAACAGCGGGACTCAAAAGCTGAAAGACGCATGGACACTTCTTGACAGGCCGCCGGTGATTACGAGTCGGGAATTGCTTCAGGAAATGATTGATTGGGCAAAAGAGCAAGAACTTGAAGGTTTTCGCGCCTTGGCTGTCGAGGATCTTTACCGTGATGAGATGGAAACCGACTGGCATCAAGCTCACCCTGAAGATTTGGCGCTTCTGCTGCTGACTTCAGGGAGTACGGGCACTCCCAAAGCAGTCATGCTCAATCACAAAAATATTTTAAGCATGGTGAAAGGCATTATTCAAATGCAAGGTTTTACAAGAGAGGATATCACGTTTAACTGGATGCCGTTTGATCATGTCGGAGGCATTGGGATGCTTCATTTGCGGGATGTCTATCTTGGCTGCCAAGAAATCAACGTCGCAAGTGAAACGATTTTGATGGAACCTCTAAAATGGCTTGATTGGATTGATCATTACCGTGCTTCTGTTACGTGGGCGCCGAATTTTGCTTTCGGACTTGTCACTGATTTTTCTGATGAAATGAAAAATCGAAACTGGGACCTGTCATCCATGCGCTATATGCTCAATGGCGGTGAAGCGATGGTCGCTAAAGTCGGGCGCAGAATGCTAGAGCTTTTAGAACCTCACGGATTGCCTGGTGACGCGATTCGCCCTGCATGGGGCATGTCTGAAACTTCATCCGGCGTGATTTTCTCTCGTGAGTTTACCCGTGCCGCAACAAGCGATGATGATGGTTTTGTGGAAATAGGCTCCCCGATTCCTGGATTCTCCATGAGGATTGTGGATGACCATAATGAATTGGTTGAGGAAGGCGAGATCGGCCGTTTTCAAGTCTCTGGCCTCTCTGTTACCAGCGGATATTATCGGCGCCCGGATTTGAATGAGAGTGTGTTTACGGAGGATGGCTGGTTTGAAACTGGCGATCTTGGTTTTTTGCGCAATGGGCGTCTAACCATTACGGGCCGTACGAAAGATGCGATTATTATTAATGGTGTCAATTACTACAGCCATGCGATTGAATCCGCGGTTGAAGAATTAGCGGAAATCGAAACTTCTTATACTGCCGCTTGTGCTGTCCGTGTGAATAACAATACAACGGATCAGTTGGCTATCTTCTTTGTTACTTCCGCCCAGATGAATGATGATGAAATCGTTCAGCTTCTTAGAAACATACAGTATCATGTCACGCAGACAATCGGTGTGACTCCCGAATTTTTGCTTCCGGTGCATAAAGAAGAGATTCCGAAAACAGCTATAGGAAAGATTCAGCGCACACAGCTGAAAACGGCATTTGAAAATGGGGAGTTCGACCACTTGCTTCACAAACCGAACCGTATAAACGATGAGGGAGAGACACAAGAAGCAGATGATGCCAAAAGAATAAGAGAAGATATACAGGAATATCTGCTCAGCTGTTTTACTGATGAGCTTCATGTTTCCCGCAATTGGATTGAGCCCAACACCAATATCCAAAGCCTCGGTATTGACTCTATTAAGATGATGAAGCTTATTCGGGCGGTCGAGAAAAAATACCGCATCAGACTCACAGCCAGAGAGTTATATAAGTATCCTGCAATCGAATCACTGGCAAACTATCTGTCTGAAAAAGAAGATTTGCCGCGCAGCCTGCCTGGTGACAAAGACAGCATTGACGCACCCCTATCAGAAGAGGCGGAAAAAAAGCAAGCAGCCTTTCAACCTCTTTCTGAAGTTCAAAAAGGTTTGTGGACATTGCAAAAAATGTCACCTGAAAATAGCGCGTATCACGTACCTCTCTGTTTTCGATTTACGTCAGCGATTCACCTTGAAACTTTAAAGCAAGCTTTTCACTATATGCTGAAACAGCATCCGATATTAAAGCATGTGATTCAAGAACAAGACGGAGTGCCTTGCCTCAAAAATGAGCCGGCGCTATCTCTTGATATCAAAACAGAAGACATTTCGGGTATGAAAGAGTCTGACACAACTGCTTATCTTAGAAAACAAGTAAAAGAACCGTATGTAAAGGAAAACAGCCCGTTAATGCGCGTCCGTGTTTTTTCCAGATCAGAAGAAGAGCATTTTTTGCTTGTGGTTATTCACCATATTATTTTTGACGGGATTTCTTCCCTGACGTTTATTCGCAGCCTTTTTGACAGCTATAAGCTTCTATTAGAAGGACAGGAGCCGAAAGAGTCTGTTTCACCGGCCGTTTATCATGATTTTGCCGCTTGGGAACAGAACATGCTTGCCGGTGAAGACGGCGAGAAACATCGTTCGTATTGGCGGAAACAGCTATCGGGCACATTGCCGAATCTTCAGCTGCCGGCTGTAAGCACCAGTACGTCCGTTTCAGAGTTTAAGGAAGACACATACGCTCGGCGGCTGCCCAGCAGTTTAATGGAGCGTGTCAGATCGTTTGCCAAAGAGCATTCTACAAATGTTTCAACGATATTGCTGAGCTGCTATATGATGCTGTTAGGCCGTTATTGCGATCAGAAAGAACTGATCGTCGGCATGCCTGCGATGGTGAGACCTGAAGAGCGATTTGATTCTTCTATTGGGCATTTTCTCAATATGCTGCCTATCCGGGGTGAACTGAAAGCGGCAGAAACTTTTTCTGAGTTCGTTTCGAGATTGCAATTCACAATCCTCGATGGACTGGATCATGCGGCTTATCCTTTTCCAAAAATGGTGCGGGATTTGAATATTTCTCGCCAGCAAGCAGGTTCACCTGTTTTTCAGACAGCTTTTTTCTATCAGAATTTTCTTCAAACTGGAAGTTATCAAAGTCTGTTGAGTAAATATAAGGATTCCTTTTCTGTTGATTTCGTTGAGAGTATTCATCAAGAGGGTGAATACGAATTGGTGTTTGAGCTATGGGAAGAAGAAGAAAAAATGGAGCTGAACATCAAATACAATACTGGGCTGTTTGATACCGCTGCTATTTCCGCTATGTTCGATCATTTTGTTTATTTAACAGAACAGGCTGTTGGGAGTCCTTCTCAGTCTTTAAAAGAGTATTCCTTATTAACTGAAGAAGAGGAACAAATGATTCTCAGAACGTGGAACGCTACTGACAAGAATTATCCACATGCGTGTTTTCATGAGTTATTTGAGCAGCAGGCGAAAAAGACGCCTAATCGGGCGGCTGTCAGCTATAAAGGTGAAACATTGACGTATCGGGAGCTTGATAAAAAAAGCACACAGCTGGCCATATATTTGCAGGCGCATGGAGCGGGGCCGGATCGCTTGGCAGGTATCTATGTGGATCGATCGCTGGAAATGATTGTAGGTTTATTGGCGATTCTCAAGGCAGGAGGAGCATATGTGCCGTTAGACCCGTCTTATCCGGCTGAGCGATTGGAATACATGCTGAAGGACAGTGAAGTCTCCATTACACTGACTACTTCCGAATTGGCCAATACTTTAAGCTGGAATGGGGTTCAGACAGTTTTGTTAGATCAGGACTGGGATGATGTCACTCAAGCCGCTTTTGATCGACGTGTTCTTTCGCGCACCGTCAAGCCGGAAAACTTGGCTTATGTCATTTATACGTCCGGCAGCACAGGGAAGCCAAAAGGTGTCATGATTCCGCATAAAGCGTTGACAAACTTTCTCGTTTCCATGGGTGAGACGCCCGGTCTTTCATCAGCGGATCGCCTGCTTGCTGTGACAACCTACTGTTTTGATATAGCTGCTTTAGAGCTATATCTCCCTTTGATAAAGGGGGCGCAGTGCCATATTTGCCAAACTGAACATACAAAAGACGTTGAAAAACTGAAGCGCGACATACAAGATTTGAGACCGACAATCATGCAAGCAACACCTGCGACATGGAAAATGCTCTTTTATTCAGGCTGGAAAAATGAAGAGGGAGTCAAGATTCTATGCGGAGGCGAAGCCTTACCTGAAAAGCTAAAGCGGCATTTTCTCAATACGGACAGCGAAGCCTGGAATATGTTCGGACCTACGGAAACAACAGTCTGGTCTGCGGTCCAGCGTGTGAATGAAGAAAGATCTCACATCACGATAGGCCGGCCTATCGCAAATACCCGGATTTATATTACCGATTCGCAGCTTACGCCTGTCCCGGCTGGTGTCCCGGGAGAGCTTTGCATTGCGGGGGACGGAGTGGCAAAGGGCTATTACAAACAGGGTGAATTGACGGATGAAAGATTTATAGACAGCTCTTTTGAGCATGGGTCAAAGCTTTATAGAACAGGTGACAAGGCACGCTGGCTTCCGGGAGGCAGGATTGAATATATCGGCCGCATCGACAACCAGGTGAAAATACGCGGATTCCGCATTGAGCTTGGCGATATTGAAAGCCGGCTTAATGAACATCCGGCTATTCAGGAAAGCGTCATTCTGGCAGCTGAACAGGACGGAGACGAGAAGCTCGCTGCCTATTATACAGGGAAAGATGTAAATTTATCTCTATCATCAAGGGAGCTGCGGAATTATTTAAAAAACAGTTTACCAGCCTATATGGTGCCTTCTTATTTTACCCAGCTTGACCATATGCCGTTAACACCGAACGGCAAGATAGACAGAAACACTCTGAAGAAACAAAAAGTGACAGCGAAGCAGCCAAGGCAAGGGAATATTGCTTCTATGAAAATACAGGAAACTATTTTATCTATTTGGCAAGATGTACTGAACGTTTATGACATTGAGCAGGAAGACGGATTTTTCGATGTGGGAGGCGATTCGCTTCTCGCTGTTACGGCGGCCGAACGCATCAAGCATGAACTATCCTGTGAGTTTACTGTCACAGACTTGTTTGAATACTCAACGATCAAAGGCATCAGTAAATATATCACTGAACAACAAATGGCGGATACTGGTTTCTCTTTGACTTTAGCATCAGCGGAAAAGTCAGATAAGCCTATTCACACTCAAAATGTTACTGGTGATCTTCCGGATTATTATGAGGACAGTGTAGCGATTATTGGGATATCGTGTGAATTTCCAGGTGCGAAAAACCATGCTGAGTTTTGGGAGAACCTTAGAGACGGCAAGGAAAGTATTAAATTTTTCAGTACAGAAGAGCTTCGGAGTTTTGGTGTTTCAGAGGAACTGACTGAGAGCTCACGGTATGTCCCGGCTAAATCCTCGATTGAAGGGAAGGACGAGTTTGACCCTAGCTTCTTTCAAATATCACCTAAAGATGCTGAATTTATGGATCCGCAGCTGCGGATGCTCATGACTCACTCCTGGAAAGCGATAGAAGATGCCGGTTACGTGTCCAAACAGATTCCGGAAACGAGTGTTTATATGTCAGCAAGCAATAATTCATATCGCGCGCTCTTGCCAAAAGAAACAACGGAGAGCCTTGAAACGCCGGACGGTTATGTATCGTGGGTGCTTGCACAGAGCGGAACCATTCCGACGATGATTTCTCATAAGCTCGGATTGAAAGGGCCTAGCTATTTCGTTCATGCCAATTGTTCCTCTTCTTTAATCGGATTGCATTCCGCCTATCAAAGCCTGATGTCTGGTGAATCTAATTATGCTTTGGTCGGCGGAGCGACATTGCACACCGAGTCAAATATCGGATATGTGCATCAGTCAGGTTTGAATTTTTCAAGCGATGGGCATATTAAGGCATTTGATGCCTCTGCCGACGGAATGATTGGCGGTGAGGGCGTTGCCGTTGTATTGCTGAAAAAAGCGGCGGATGCCGTAAAAGACGGTGACCACATCTATGCGTTGTTAAGAGGCATAGGTGTAAATAACGATGGAGCTGACAAAGTCGGCTTTTATGCACCAAGTGTAAAAGGACAGGCGGACGTGATTCAAAAGGTCATGAATCAAACGAATATTCAGCCTGAATCCATCAGCTATGTGGAAGCGCACGGTACAGGTACGAAGCTTGGAGATCCAATCGAGCTGTCAGCGTTGACGGCAGTTTACAGGCAGTATACAAATAAAAAACAATTTTGCGGAATCGGATCGGTCAAATCCAATATCGGACATGCTGATACGGCCGCCGGGCTGGCAGGCTGCATTAAGGTGGTGATGAGCCTTTACCATAATGAGCTTGCTCCTAGCATCAATTATAAGGATCCGAATCCAAATACAGACTTAGCTAATTCTCCTTTTTACGTCGTCGATCAAAAGAAAGCATTGAGTAATGAAATAAAAACGCACAGGGCTGCACTTAGTTCGTTCGGGCTTGGCGGGACAAACACTCATGCGATTTTCGAGCAATACAAAACAGTTTCTGCTGATCAGAAACAAACAGGGGCCTGCATCATTCCGATATCGGCAAAAAATAAAGAGCGGCTGCATGAGTATGTACATGGAATTTTGGTTCATTTGGAAAGAAGAGGGCTTGAAAGCGGCCGTCTGGCTGATTTTGCTTATACCCTTCAGGTCGGGCGAGAAGCAATGGAATATCGGGTTGCCTTTATCGCTGATCATGTGGATGAGTTAAAACAAAGGCTGGCTGATTTTATCAATGGATATTCACCAATAGAAGGCTGTTATCAAGGAGAGAAGCAGCAAGCCAAGGATGTTTCATGGCTGACAGAGGATGAAGACAGCGCGGAACTGATTGGAAAGTGGATCGCAAAAGGAAAAGTGAACAAGCTGGCGGAGATATGGAGTAAAGGAGCGCATATTGATTGGCTACAGCTTTACAAAGATGTGCGTCCAAACAGAATGAGTTTGCCGACATATCCTTTTGCAAAGGAACGATACTGGGCATCACAGGATGATCACAAGCTTTCGGGAAGAATGTCCGCTAAACAGACAGGCGTCAGTGCATTGCATCCGCTGCTTCATCAAAATACGTCAGACTTTTCTGAGCAGAGATTCAGTTCAGTTTTTACAGGTGAGGAATTCTTTCTGACAGATCATGTGGTGAGAGGGAAGCCGGTGCTCCCTGGGGTTGCCTACCTTGAAATGGCGCAAATGGCTGTAAACAAGGCGACAGGCAGCACGAACGAACAGGATGTCAGAATCAAATTGAATCACGCCGTTTGGGTTCAGCCTGTAGTGGTCGAGAGTCAGCCGGTTCATGTGCATATCAGTCTCTTTCCAGAAGAGGATGGAAAAATCACATATGACATTTACAGTACCGGAGAAGGGTCAGACTCAGCCATACACAGTCAAGGCAGTGCGGAACTGATAACTGCAGCAGAAAAGCCGGCTTGGGATCTTGCTGAATTACAGCGCCGCTGCAGCCGGAAGGAGCTTTCGCCTCACCAATTTTACGAGGAAGGCAGAAGCAGAGGAATGTTTCATGGTCCGGCATTCCAAGGAATTCAGAAAGTGAATATCGGAAACAGAGAGGTTTTGGCACGATTGCAGCTGCCAGCATCTGTTTCTGACACACAGGAACGTTTTGTGCTGCATCCGAGTATGATGGACTCCGCTGTTCAAGCTGCCACAATCTGTATCATGCAGGAATTTACTGAGCAAAAATTGATTTTGCCGTTTGCGCTTGAAGAACTTGAAGTGATCAAAGGATGTACGTCTGCGATGTGGGCATATGCCCGGTTAAGTGACGGTGATCACGGCGGGGATATGGTGCAGAAAGCGGATATCGATTTGTTTGACGAGACTGGGGACGTATGCGTAAGGATGAAGGGATTTTCAACAAGAGTGTTGGAAGGAGAAGTTCATTCGCCAAAACCTGCAGTTACACATGAGCGGTTAATGCTCGAGCCGATTTGGAATAAGCAGGATGAGGTGATCGCTAAAGAGGTGACATCTTACGGAGAGCATCTCGTTGTCTTCTGTGAAACCGAACGAAAGGTCAGCGACGGCATTGCATCCCGCATGCAGAATGTGCATGTCATTACTCTGAATGAAACTGAGGGGAATATCGCTGAACGTTTTCAAAGCTATACACAGCAGGTTTTTGAACTCATACAAAAGAAGATTCGCTCTAAAGCTAATCTGATCATTCAAGTGATTGTGCCGGGGAAAGGCGAGAAGCAATTGTTTGCGGGAATGTCCGGATTACTCAAAACAGCAGAATTGGAATACAGCAAACTTACAGCTCAGGTCATTGAGGTCGAGAATCCGGAAGAGATCATTGGCCTTCATCAAAAGCTGATAGACGACAGTCAGAGGCCTGATGACAAACAGATCAAATATGAAGCTGGTGACCGCTTTGTCAAAGGCTGGAGTGAAATAGCGCGTCCGGCAGCTGCTGAGCTTCATATGCCATGGAAGGATAATGGCGTTTACCTTATCACAGGTGGAGCGGGGAGCTTAGGCCTTTTGTTTGCAAAAGAAATTGCCAATCGAGCCGTTCATCCGGCCATCATTCTTACGGGACGCTCAGTCTTAAGTGAGCATAAGGAGCAGGAGCTTGAGGCTCTCCGAAAGTTGGGTGCAGAGGTTATCTATAAACAGGCTGATGTTGGAGATCAAAAGGCGGTCTCACGGCTCATGGATGAAATCAAAGAGACGTACGGCCATCTCAATGGAATTCTTCACGGTGCAGGCATCATAAAAGATCACTTCATTGTGCACAAAAAAAATAAAGAGTTTCAAGAAGTATTACAGCCAAAAGTGAACGGTTTGTTTTATCTAGATGAATGCAGCAAAGATTGGCAGTTGGACTTTTTCATCTTGTTTTCTTCTGTGTCCGGATGTTTAGGAAACACTGGACAAGCAGACTATGCAGCAGCCAATACATTTATGGATGCATTTGCCGTGTACAGAAACGCGCTTGCCGTGTCTAAGAAGCGGAACGGCACAACCATTTCCTTCAACTGGCCGTTATGGAAAGAGGGCGGTATGCAAGTTGATGCTGAAATTGAAAAGAGTATGTTGAAAAACGCAGGAATGGTCCCGATGCAAAGTGATCACGGCATTAAAGCCCTTTATCAAGGAATCGCTTCAGAAAAGCCGCAAGTATTCGTGATGGAAGGTCAGCTTGCGAAAATGAAGCAAAAATTGCTCTCTTCCGGGTCTAAAATCAAACGGACGGATCATAAAAGCGCAGATAAACATAACAGCCAAACCCGTAAATTGGAACAGTCTTTCATCCAGATGGTCGGAGAGATTTTAAAAGTAAACACTGAAGATATTGATATCAATACAGAACTCAGCGAGTACGGATTCGATTCGGTTACGTTTACTGTATTTACAAACCGGATTAATGAAGTGTACCGATTGGAGTTAGCGCCGACCATTTTCTTCGAATATGGAAGCATACGAAGCCTGGCTGAATATGTAATGTCTGAGTATCAGGATGACTGGCTGCATCAAGATGCATCTGTCAGCGGAACTGATGAACCATCCAACTCTTTACCTGCTGCAGACAGCCTGCAAGCTTCATTGAGTCACATGGTCAGCGTCATTTTAAAAGTGAACGTTGATGATATCGATATCAATACAGAGCTGAGTGAGTATGGCTTTGATTCAGTTTCATTCACTGTATTTACGAATCAGATTAACGAAGCATATCAATTGGAATTGACGCCGACCATTTTCTTTGAATATGGAAGGATTCAAAGTTTGGCTGACTATCTGATAGATGAATACAAGGAGGCTTTTGCTGAGGAGAACGTAATATCATCGGTTCCTGAAAAAGATGAAGAAACAGCTCCTGCGGCTCCAAGCATGACAAAGAGGAGAAAACAGCGCTATAAACAGACTGTTATGCCAAAAGAGGAAAGAAACACAAATCAGACTGCCGATTATGAGCCGATCGCCATTGTCGGCATCAGCGGCCGATTCCCTGGAGCCAATGACATAGATGAATTCTGGAGAAATCTTGAGGAAGGCAAAGACAGTATCACGGAAGTCCCGAAAGACCGTTGGGATTGGCGGGAGCATTTTGGAAATCCTGACTCAGAAGCCAATAAGACTGACATCAAATGGGGCGGATTTATTGATGGTGTAGCAGAATTTGATCCGTTGTTTTTTGGGATATCACCCCGTGAAGCCCATTATGTAGATCCTCAACAGAGGCTGTTAATGGAATATGCATGGAAGGTGATAGAAGATGCCGGATGCTCGCCGCAGAGCCTTTCAGGTACAGGGACAGGCATCTTTATCGGCACAGGAAATACAGGATATAAAGATTTATTTAATAAAGAAAATCTCCCGATTGAAGGACATGCCGCAACAGGCCATATGATTCCTTCGGTCGGTCCGAATAGAATGAGTTATTTCTTAAATACCCATGGTCCAAGTGAACCGGTAGAAACGGCTTGTTCAAGCTCGCTAGTTGCGATTCACCGTGCTGTGACTGCAATGCAAAGCGGCGACTGTGAGATGGCAATCGCAGGAGGCGTGAACACGATATTAACCGAGGAGGCGCACATTAGCTACAGCAAAGCTGGCATGCTGAGCAAAGACGGTAGATGTAAAACATTCTCTGCTGATGCGAATGGTTATGTCAGAGGAGAAGGTGTCGGAATGATCATGCTGAAAAAGCTGGCAGATGCTGAGCGCGATGGGAATCATATTTACGGCGTCATTCGGGGTACGGCAGAAAATCACGGAGGAAGAGCCAATACTCTGACATCTCCTAATCCGAAAGCGCAAGCTGATTTGCTGGTGCGTGCATATCGCCGGGCGGGCATAGATCCGAGTACAGTCACATATATCGAAGCACACGGAACGGGGACTGAATTGGGAGATCCGATAGAAATAAACGGGCTGAAAGCCGCGTTTAAAGAACTGTCTAATAGGGATGAGCACACTCAGCCGGAAGTTCCGGATCATCGATGCGGGATCGGCTCAGTTAAAAGCAATATCGGCCATTTGGAGCTGGCAGCGGGTATTTCAGGCCTGATTAAGGTACTGCTGCAGATGAAGCATAAAACCTTGGCCAAAAGCCTGCATTGCGATACGCTCAATCCTTACTTGCAGCTTACTGACAGTCCATTTTACATTGTCCAAGAAAAAGAGGAATGGAAAGCTGTCAAAGACCGGAACGGAAACGAAATCCCGCGCCGGGCAGGAATAAGTTCTTTTGGGATTGGCGGAGTAAACGCCCATATTGTGATTGAAGAATACATTCCAAAAGCAGGTTCCCGACATGCGCTTACTGAACATCCGAACATTATTGTGCTGTCGGCTAAAAATAAACAAAGGCTAATGGATCGGGCTGCACAATTGCTGGGTGCCATTCGTGACAAAAAGTATACAGATCAAGATCTGCACCGTATCGCCTACACGCTTCAAGTCGGGCGGGAAGAAATGGATGAACGTATGGCTTGTATTGCGGGCACAATGCAGGAGCTTGAAGAAAAACTGCAAGCGTATGTTGACAGCAAGGAAGGGACTGAAGGGCTCTTCCGCGGACAGGCGAATCGAAACAAAGAAGCGTTAGCCATTTTTTCTGCTGATGAGGACTTGGCAATGGCTATTGAGGCTTGGATCAGAAAAAGGAAATACGCCAAGCTTGCGGATTTATGGGTCAAAGGTGTCGCGGTCAATTGGGCTAAACTATATGGTGAGGCAGCCAAACCGCGTCTGATGAGCCTTCCTTCATACCCGTTTGCGAAGGATTACTATTGGCTTCCGGCAGAGGAACGTCTTTCAGAACCGGACAACATAGAGTTCGTTGATCATAGTGAAAAGCGGACCTCATGTGTTTTGACAAAACAATGGAGCGTAAGTCCGATTGCCACAAAAACGCCGGGGACAAGGGCTGTTGCGATTCTCAGCAATGAAGAGACGGCTGACTTGGCAGCTGAAGTATCAAAGCATTTCCCGAAACATCTTATATTAAATGTGAGCCGGATTGACAATGAACAGTTAAGTAATGATTGGAAACAGTTTGACGGCCTTGTGGATTTAATCGGTTGCGGCGGACACGAGGAAGAACAGCTACATTGGATTAGCTGGATTCAAAGGCTGGTTGAAGACGGGCATAAAGAGGGAATCATGCTGCTTTGTGTGACGAAAGGGCTGGAATCATTCCAAAACCCTTCCGTGCAGATGACAGGAGCCTCCCGTGCTGGCTTGTATCGTATGCTTCAAAGCGAATACAGCCATTTGAGATCAAGGCATATGGATGCGGAAGACTCTGTTCATCCTCATATTCTCGCGAAGCAGATCGCTGAGGAGTTTTATTCCGATACTGAGGAGACGGAGGTTTGCTACAGAGAGGGCTTGCGGTACCAGGCTTACTTAAAAGCGCATCCGGTAACCTGGAAAGGAATCGAAGAGCGACAGACCTTCCCGGAAGAACATGTGCTTCTCATTACAGGCGGGACAAGAGGAATCGGACTATTAAGCGCCCGGCATTTTGCGAAACACTATGGAGTGAAAAAGCTGGTTTTGACAGGGCGTGAGCAGCTTCCTCCGCGAGAGGACTGGGCTCATGCTGAGACATTAAATACCTCTGCGGCGGAGAAAATTCAAGCGGTGCGGGAGCTGGAGGCACAAGGCATACAAGTTCAAATGCTGTCACTCTCTTTGTCTGATGAGACACAAGTACAGCAAGCCTTACATGAAATCAATCAAACAATGGGACCAATTGGCGGAGTTATTCATTGTGCAGGAATAACGGACATGGATACCTTGGCGTTTATCCGTAAAACAGCTGATGATATACAGCAGGTACTGGAGCCGAAGGTGTCTGGGCTTACAACCCTTTATCGCTATGTAAGTCGTGAGCCACTACAGTTTTTTGTATTATTTTCTTCTGTTTCTGCCATTATTCCGGCACTTTCGGCTGGACAAGCTGATTATGCCATGGCTAACAGCTATATGGATTATTTTGCAGAAGCACATAAGGAAAATGCGCCAATCTTCAGCATTCAGTGGCCGAATTGGAAAGAAACCGGTATGGGGGAAGTGACAAATCAAGCATATCGAGAAAGCGGCTTGCTGAGCATTACGAATTCAGAGGGCTTGCGTTTTCTGGATCAAATCTTATCTGGGACCTTGCAGCCGGTTGTCCTCCCTGCTATCACGAATCAGGAAAATTGGAAGCCAGACCGGCTGATGGAGCGGCGGATCCGGCAAGAATCTGGATTGAAAGAAGAAGCTTTGCTAATATCACAACCTGAAAAAATCGGGAAAACCGCAGAGCCTGCTAAACATGAGCTGCTTTTAGATGAAACGCGGACATGGCTTGTTGCTTTGTTTTCTGAAGAGCTGAGAATCGAACGCGAACACCTGGAAATTGATGATTTATTTCAGGATTATGGTGTAGATTCTATTATCTTGGCACAGCTGCTCCAGCGTATTAATCGAAAGTTAGACGCAGCGCTCGATCCATCAATTCTTTATGAATATCCAACAATTCAGCGCTTTGCTGATTGGCTTGTAGGATCTTATGCCGAATCCTTGACTGCTCTGTTTGGAGACAAGATAGGGGAAAATGCGGAAGCATCATCGGCAAATAGAACTGAGACAGTCACACCTCACCCTGCGGAGGATCCAGCTTCTGTCAGCCGAAGACAGGTGCCGGTGTCCTCGTCACCGAGTTCTCATCCAGAGGATATCGCCGTTGTCGGGTTATCTTGCCGCTTTCCGGGGGCGGATACACTGGAAGCATATTGGTCGTTATTATCTGAGGGACGCTCGTCAATCGGACCGGTTCCGGCAGAGCGCTGGGGTTATCAGTCACCGTATTATGCCGGAGTCATTGATCACATCAGCCATTTCGATCATGATTTCTTCCTGCTCCATGAAGAGGATGTAAAGGCGATGGACCCGCAAGCGTTATTGGTATTGGAAGAATGTTTGAAACTTTGGTATCACGCCGGATATACACCAGATGAAATAAAGGGTGAATCTATCGGTGTCTATCTTGGAGGCAGAAGCCAGCACAAGCCTGATGAAGAGAGTCTTCTTCATGCGAAGAATCCTATCGTGACAGTCGGCCAGAATTATGTAGCGGCAAATATTTCACAATTTTTTGATGTCCGCGGCCCGAGTGTTGTGTTAGATACAGCATGTTCATCAGCTTTAGTCGGTATGAACATGGCTATTCAGGCCTTACACAGCGGGGATATGAAAGCTGCTGTAGTGGGCGGTGTCAGCTTGCTTGGTTCAGACGCCTCTCACCGGCTGTTTGAGCAGCGCGGCATTTTAAGTAAGCGTTCATCCTTCCATGTGTTTGATGAGCGTGCTGATGGCGTTGTTTTAGGTGAGGGTGTCGGAATGGTTCTGTTAAAAACGGTAAAACAGGCCATACAAGACGGAGATACCATTTATGCTGTGGTCAAAGCAGCCTCGGTCAATAATGACGGAAGAACCGCAGGGCCTGCAACACCTAATTTGGAGGCGCAAAAGGAAGTCATGAAGGCTGCGCTTGCCAAAAGCGGAAAACAGCCAGAGGACATCAGCTATCTTGAAGCAAACGGATCAGGTTCAATGGTAACCGATCTGCTTGAGCTTAAAGCGATTCAATCCGTGTACCGTTCAGGGAACGCAAATCCCCTTTCGCTCGGATCGATCAAGCCGAATATCGGACATCCGCTTTGTGCTGAAGGAATCGCAAGTTTTATCAAGGTTGTTCTGATGATGAAAGAGCGCAGTGTTGTTCCATTTTTATCAGGTGATAAAGAGATGCCACATTTCGATAAGCAGAAAGCGAATCTCACGTTCAGCCGATCGCTGGAAAAATGGACAGAACAGCTGCCTGCTGCGGCCATTAACTGCTTTGCCGATGGGGGGACAAACGCCCATGTCATTTTAGAGGCGTGGGATGAAGATAAAAAACGTGTGATTAAGCGTAGTCCAATATCGCCTCCTGAATTAAAGAAACGGGTGTTTTCGGCTGGCGCGTCAAAGCCGGAAGAGGAGACCTTAAAAATGGACACAGCAAACATATGGGATTCTTATGAAGTGGAGGTCTAACGTGAAAAATATAACGAAGCAACTCACTCTATCGTTAAAAAATCCGTTTATTTATCACCATGTGGTTTACGGACAACATGTTCTTCCGGGTTTGGCTTATATTGATATGATTTACCAGATATTCAGAGAACACGGCTATTCCTTCTCAGAGCTTCAGCTGCGGAACTTATCCATTTACCAGCCGTTGACTGCTAGACAGGATTCGGTAATTATGCTCAATATCGATTGCACGGAGAAAAATGAAGGGCATTGGCAAATATCAGTTAAAGGCTTCGAAAAACGCCGTGATAAAGAAGCGTCAGATGAAAAGCTCTTTATGAAGGCTGATATGCACACCGACGTGCCGGCAGTGTTTGAAGAAACACTGGAGGTCAATCACCTCAAAGCAACTCCGGACACGATTGTACAGCTCGATGATGTGTATGAACAGTGCAGACGCCAGGAACTTGTGCATAGCGGATATATGAAAGCGAATGGACATATTTATGAAGAGGAAGACGGTGTGCTCCTTGATCTTTCTCTTGGCTCCGAAGCTATGCTTCATGCAGAAGGCTTTATGTTTCATCCGGCTCTCATCGATGGGAGCGGAGTGGGAGCCAACAATTTGCTTACATCTTTGCTTAAAGGGGAACAGAGGCTGTTTTTGCCTCTGTTCTATGAATCTTTTTCTGCTTCAGCCCTTTTGCAGACGCATTGCATGACAAGAATTAAGCGTTCATCTGTCCGTCAGGAAAAAGAGCTCATTTATGTAACGCTTGAATTTTTTAATGCTTCGGGAGAAAAGGTAGCTGAACTGAAAAACTTCACAAGTAAATTAGTGCGTGAAGCAGAGCTTATTCATGGAGGCCGCAAGGATTTGCCTCAAAGCCAGGAGGCGAGTAAAGATACAGCCGAACTTTCACAGGCTGCAGAAGGAATCAAAGAGGTGTCATCGTCAGCCGAGAGTACGGGGACATACGAGGCTGCTGAACAATTCGTCAGCCAATTAATCGCAGACAAAATCAATAAGCCGGTCGAACAGATTGAAAAGCAGGTCGGCTATTATCAAATGGGCCTGAATTCTTCCGGTTTGCTTGAAGTGGTAGAAACCATCAGTGACAAAATTGGTGAGAACCTTTCACCGACCCTCCTGTTTGAGCATACCACGATTGCGGAGCTGTCAGCGTTTCTTGCCCAGGAGTACGGTGAGCATTTTTCCTCCTCTCATTGTATTGATCAAAATGAACAAAAGCGTGCCGCTTTTCGCGCAATCGATCGCGGTACTGCTGAAAGCCGGAAGAGGCGTGTACTTGAGGATTCTGCCCGAACTGCATCTCTGAAGGAAGCGGAGGGAGACATTGCGATTATCGGCATGGCGGGCCGGTACCCGGAGGCAAACAATATTCATGACTTTTGGAACAATCTGAAAGAGGGGATGGATTGCATTAGCGAGATTCCCGAGTCGCGCTGGGATTGGAGGCGCTTTGAAGGAATCACCTCCCCTTCAGGAAAAAGCATTTCTAAGTGGGGCGGATTTATTGATGATCCTGATTGCTTTGATCCTCAATTTTTCAGAATTACGCCGAGAGAAGCGGAGACAATGGATCCTCAGGAGCGGCTGTTTTTAGAAACATGCTGGGAAACGATTGAGGATGCTGGCTACACGCCGAAGACGTTGGCCAAACCTAGAGGACGGAACAAAAGACAGCATGTAGGCGTTTTTGCCGGCGTCATGCACAAGGATTATACATTAGTCGGTGCTGAAGCAGCATCGAAGGAAAATGTGTTCCCTCTCTCTCTCAACTATGCGCAAATTGCCAACAGAGTGTCCTATTTTTGCAATTTCCACGGTCCGAGTATGGCGGTTGATACGGTATGTTCCTCATCTTTAACTGCCGTACATCTGGCGTTGGAAAGCCTTCGTCACGGAGAGTGCGAGGTCGCATTAGCCGGCGGTGTTAACCTTTCTCTGCACCCGAATAAGTATATGACGTACGGTGTTTGGGATATGTTTTCCACTGACGGGCACTGCCGCACGTTTGGCAAGGATGGGGACGGCTATGTGCCGGCAGAAGGAATTGGTGCGGTCTTATTAAAGCCTTTACGCCAAGCCGAGAAAGATGGAGATCGTATTTATGCAGTAATTAAAGGAAGTGCAGTCAACCATGTAGGAACTGTAAGCGGGATTTCTGTGCCAAGTCCTGTTTCACAAGCTGATCTGATTGAGACATGCTTGGAGAAAACAGGGATTGACCCGCGGACTGTCAGTTATGTGGAAGCGCACGGAACCGGTACATCTTTAGGAGATCCGATCGAATTACAGGGTCTGGTAAAAGCGTTCCGCCAATATACAGAGGATCGTCAGTTCTGTTCAATCGGTTCTGTCAAGTCAAATATCGGGCATGCGGAATCCGCCGCAGGTATCAGCGGTTTAAGCAAAGTCGCCCTTCAGCTTCACCATCAAACCCTCGTGCCTTCTTTGCATTCAGAAGAGCTGAACCCGTACGTAGACTTTGAAAAGTCGCCATTTTATGTGCAGCATAAAACCGAAACTTGGAAGCAGCCTGTTATCAATGAGAATGGTGAGGGAATCATCTATCCGCGCCGGGCAAGCATCAGTTCGTTCGGTGCAACGGGTTCTAATGCCCATATGATTTTAGAAGAATACATTCCTGAAGCAGCGGAGCAGACCGTGTCTGTACCTGACACCACACCGGTGATTATTCCGCTTTCTGCCCGGAATCAAGAACGTCTTCATGTGTATGCGGAACGTCTTCTCGATTTTCTTCATGAGGGTATTGAAATCAGAGATGTAGCTTATACATTGCAGATTGGCCGTGAACCGATGGAAGAGCGGGTTGCTTTTTTAGCAAGCGGGATTCATGAATTGAGAGGTCAATTAGAAGCATATCTAAAAGGACAGGAAACCATTGAGCATTGCTGGAAGGGCCGAATGACAAAAGAAACCGGTGATATTTCACTTTCCGCGGAAACAGTACATAAATGGCTGGAACAAGAAAATCTAAACCTGATCGCTGAAAAATGGGCCGGCGGATCTGCGGTTGATTGGAAGCTCTTATACGGGGGAAACAAACCTAAGCGGATCAGCTTGCCGACATACCCTTTCGCAAAAGTGCGGTATTGGGTGCCGGAGAAAGAGACAGAGACTGACTTGCCAAAACAGAATTTGACCCTAGGCCATGCCATTCATCCTCTCCTGCACGAAAATGTGTCTGACATGTCGGGCGTGCGTTTTCGTTCAGAGTTCACAGGGCGTGAATTTTTCTTAAAGGATCATGTCATTAAAGGTCAGCACATTTTACCCGGTGCAGCCTTGTTAGAAATGGTTCGGGCTGCTGCAGAAAAGGCGGCTGCGAACCAGATGCATGCAGATATTCGTCTTCAGGATATCGTTTGGATTCGCCCTGTTGCTGTCACAGATCTGCAATCAGACATATACGTTCACCTTTATCCGGAAGACAATGGTGATATTTTGTTCGAAATCTGCAGGGAGAGTGACAGCGCGGGGGAGGAACCGGTGATATACGGCCAAGGAAGCGTTGTGCTTTGCCAGACTGAAGAAGCTCCTAAACTGAATATTGAAAAGGTGAAAGCAAGCTGCAGCAGACGCATTCTGCCGCCTGGTGTATGCTATGACGCTTATGCGGAAATGGGAATTGAGTACGGTGACGGCCACAGAGCGATTGATACTATATATGTGGGGGCAAACGAAGCTCTAGCTAAATTGACGATGCCGTCTGTCGTTTCACATACCCAAGATCATTATGTTTTGCATCCGAGCATGATAGATGCGGCATTTCAAGCTTCTATCGGTCTGAGACTTGGAACAGAGGATGCCAGTTTGACAGAAAGACAAGCAATGCTGCCTTTCGCATTGCAGGATATCCAAATTTTCAAAGATTGTGAGACTTCGATGTGGGCTCGCGTGAAATACAGCAAGGACAGTACCGCCGCGGATCGTATTCAGAAGCTTGACATCGATTTGTGTAATGAAGCGGGCCAGGTATGCGTGCGAATGAAAGGCTATTCTGCCAGAACTCTAGAAAACGAGACAGATTTAGCAACTGGCACACTTTTATTCGAGCATATATGGGAAGAAGCAACTGTTTCAGAGAAAAATGAGTTAATGGAATATCAGAGGCATAAAGTTATTGTTTGTGATATGGCAGAAAGGCAAATCGAAAGAATCCGGAACAAGTTTGACTGTACGGTATTAGAAATAAGCGGGCAGGCAGTTCATGAACGGTTTAAAGCGTATGCTTTACAGTTATTCGAAGACATTCAACAGCTGCTAAACTCAAAACCTGGCGGGAATGTGCTCGTTCAAGTCGCTGTTCCTGCATTGGACGAACCGCAGCTGCTAAACGGCTTAGCGGGACTTCTCAAAACGGCCCAGCTGGAAAACCCAGCATTCAATGGCCAGCTGATTGAATTTGATTCAGGGATATCTGCAAGCGATCTGGCCGAAACATTAGCAGAATGCAGGCAATATCCTCATGATAACCATATCCGATATTGGCAAGGAAAACGGTATGTAAGCAAATGGAAAGAGACAGCAGCTGATCAACCGGGCACCGACATGCCATGGAAGGATAAAGGGGTTTATCTGATTACAGGCGGTGCAGGGGGGCTTGGTTTCCTATTTGCAAATGAAATTGCAAACAAAACGCGTGAGGCTGTCATGATTCTCACAGGCAGGTCTCCGCTCAATGAAAGAAAGCAGTCACAGCTTCAGAAGTTACAGAAAATGGGCGCGCGTGTTGTTTATAGACAAACCGATATGACTGAAAAAGAAGCTGTTATGGCTTTAACGAAAGAGATTCAAGAGGACTATGGCGGCTTAAATGGCATCATTCATAGCGCAGGGATTATAAAAGATAATTTCATTATTAAGAAAAAGAAAGACGAGATTCAAGATGTGCTCGCTCCAAAGGTTACCGGCCTGATTCATCTTGACGAAGCAACGAAAGATATCCCGCTCGACTTTTTTATCCTTTTTTCTTCAAATGCCGGGACAGTGGGAAGTGCAGGACAGGCGGATTACGCAATGGCAAATGCTTTTATGAATACATTCAGCGAGTACCGGAATGTCCAAGCAGCACAGCACAAGCGCTACGGGAAAACCCTTTCTATGAGCTGGCCGCTGTGGAAAGACGGAGGCATGCATGTTGATGCTGAAACCGAAAGGGTGCTGACGAGAGATACAGGTATGGTCGCCATGGAAGCAGATGACGGAATTCAGGCATTATACCATGGATGGGCCTCAGGAAAATCGCAGCTGATGGTGGCTACAGGCGTTGTGAGCAAAATCCATTCATTTTTGGATCAAACAGGAAATGGACCATCTCCAAATGGAAAATACAAAAGTGAAATTCAGCATACTGAAAATGCGAGTTCCGTGATGGGAGCCGATGAAGAGATGCTGAGAGAAAAAGCAGAGGATTATTTCAAGAGTGTGCTTTCCTCAGTTACAAAGCTGCCTGTCAGCCAGATTGACGCCGAAGCTCCAATGGAGGATTACGGAATCGATTCAATTATGATCATGCATGTTACCGGACAATTAGAAAAAGTATTCGGTTCATTGTCTAAAACCTTGTTCTTTGAATACCTCAATATTCGGTCATTATCACAGTATTTTACTGAATCACATAGAGAACAGCTGTTACACATCTTGGGGATTGAATCAGAAACATCTTCTTCAATAGAAGAAAATAGAAAGACAGATTCTGAGACCGAAGAGAAAAAAGAAAGTCCGGTTCGCCGCAGAAAGTCCGGATTCGTCCCCAAGCAAAGAAATGGGCAAAAGCAGTCTGCTGAAAAAGAAACGGAAGAGATTGCGATTATCGGAATCTCCGGACGCTATCCGCAAGCAGACAACATCCATGAACTGTGGAAAAACTTGAGGGACGGCCACGACTGTATTACCGAGATTCCTGAAGACCGCTGGGACCACAGTCTCTATTACGATAAAGATAAGGACAAACCAGGAAAAACGTACAGCAAGTGGGGAGGCTTTATTAAGGATGTAGATAAGTTTGATCCGCAATTTTTCCATATCTCTCCTCGTGAAGCGAAATTAATGGATCCGCAGGAGCGTTTATTTTTGCAATGTGTTTACGAAACGATGGAGGATGCCGGATATACAAGAGAGCACCTCGGCCGTAAACAGGATGCTGAACTTGGCGGAAACGTAGGCGTTTACGTCGGTGTCATGTACGAAGAATATCAGCTGTACGGAGCGCAAGAACAAGCGCGGGGCCGGTCTCTGGCTTTACCGGGGAATCCATCCTCTGTAGCAAACCGGGTATCCTATTATTTCGATTTCCATGGACCGAGTATGGCTCTGGATACGATGTGCTCTTCTTCATTGACCGCTATACATTTGGCTTGCCAAAGCTTGCATCGCGGTGAATGTGAGGCAGCTTTTGCAGGGGGAGTCAATGTTTCAATCCACCCCAATAAATATTTGATGCTTGGGCAGAACAAATTTATGTCAAGCAAAGGCAGGTGTGAAAGCTTTGGACAGGGAGGAGACGGCTATGTGCCGGGAGAAGGCGTTGGAGCTGTACTCCTTAAGCCATTGTCCAAAGCGATTGAAGATGGCGATCACATTTATGGAGTCATTAAGGGCACAGCCATTAACCACGGAGGAAAAACAAACGGATACTCAGTTCCTAACCCGAAAGCCCAGGCAGATGTCATTAAAAAGGCGGTTACAGAGGCGCAAATTGACCCGCGGGCTATCAGTTATATCGAAGCGCATGGCACAGGCACTTCACTCGGAGATCCTATTGAAATAACAGGGCTGGCTAAAGTGTTCTCAGAACATACGAAAGACAAACAATTTTGTGCCATAGGCTCAGCCAAATCAAATATCGGGCACTGTGAGAGTGCAGCGGGCATTGCGGGATTAACAAAGGTATTGCTTCAAATGAAATACAGACAGCTGGCGCCTTCCCTTCATTCAAAAGTGCTGAATCCGAATATTGACTTCTTCAATTCTCCATTCAAAGTCCAGCAAGAGCTTGAAGAATGGAAGAAGCCGATCATTGAAGTAAATGGAAAAGAAATTGAATATCCGCGAGTCGCAGGCCTCTCATCATTTGGCGCCGGAGGGGGTAACGCCCATATTCTAATAGAAGAATATGCTTCCAAATCTGAGCCAGAGCATTCTTCAGCGGGACAGGCGGCTGTTATTGTGCTCTCAGCAAAAAATGAAGAGAGACTTCAAAAACGGGCGGAACGATTGCTGGATGCTCTCCGTGAGGGGCGTTATTCTGAAGCCGATCTGCCTCGTATCGCATATACGCTTCAGGTCGGACGGGAAGCAATGAATGAGCGTTTGGCGTTTGTGGCTGAAAATATGCAGAAGCTTAAAGAAAAACTGAATGATTTTATCTCTGGAAAAGAACACATTGAACACTTATATCGGGGACAAGTGAAGCGAAATAAAGAAACCATGGCAGTTTTTGCGGCTGATGAAGATATGGCGAAGACAATTGAAGCATGGGTTCGCAAAGGAAAATTTGCAAAGTTTTTAGACCTCTGGGTCAAAGGATTAAATATCGATTGGAACATGCTTTATCAAAATGGTAAGCCGCGCCGTATCAGCTTGCCTGCCTATCCTTTTGCAAGAGACCGTTATTGGATAGAAGAAACTGTGATGAAGACAGTTGAAAAAAGACCGGTGAAGCCGGCTGCTACATCACAGCCAGTCATCCAAGATCCATTTATTCCGGAAAAAGTCAGCGGTAAGCCTGCCAATATTTCGTTGCAGCCTTTGATGGCAAGCAGTCAGGAAACACCGCAAAGTACATCTGTACCGCTGCAGCCGGTTAGAAAGCAGCAAACCATAACTGCTGAAGTCTTATGTGATGAACTGACAGCAAGCTTAGCAGACGTGTTATATATGGATCAAAATGAAATCGACCCGGACGAGGCATTCATTGATATCGGCATGGACTCCATTACCGGTCTTGAATGGATAAAAGCAATCAATAAGAAATTTGGTACATCGCTTCTTGTGACCAAGGTTTATGATTATCCGACAATCCGTGATTTTGCCGCTTTCTTAAAAGATGAATTAAGCACACAAGCTGATGGAGAAAATGCAGAAAACCATCCGCAAAAATCAGAGGAGACGTATACACCGATACAACGGGAATCCATCTCATCTAAACCGGATAATATTTCGCTGCAGCCTTTAGGCCATCATGAGCCGGAGCAGCAGAAACCAGTTGAAGACATTCAATATGCAGCTGCGGAAATTTCTGCTTCCAGTCAATATGCTGGAACAATTGAAACACTGAATGATGAATTAAAGGAAAGCATTGCTGAAGTGTTATGCATGGATTCCCAAGAGGTCGATATTGATGACACCTTTATCGATATCGGAATGGACTCCATTACAGGACTAGAATGGATAAAAGCAATCAATAAGCAATATGGCACATCATTTTCAGTTACCAAAGTTTATGATTATCCAACAATTCGTCAGTTTGCAAATATGTTAAAAGCCGAGCTTGTCAATCATAGTAATAGAAGTAAAGAAAGAGCGGATGAGCTTTTCCAAGAGAATAAACAGCCTGAAGCAACAGCTAAAGCTAAAGCGAAACCCGCGGAGCGTTCGATTCAGCCCGTTCGGCTGCCAGCGATGAAAGCGCCTGAACAGAAACCAGACCGATCTCATCAAGGTTACCGCGATGATGCGATAGCCATAGTCGGGATGGCAGGCAGATACCCCGGTGCCAAGGATGTAAGAGAATATTGGGATCATCTGGTCAATGCGAGAAATGCGATTCGTGACATTCCGAAATCACGGTGGGATGTAGACAAATACTATGACCCGGCACTGAATCAAAAGGGGAAAGTCTACTGCAAATCACTGGGGATGCTGGATGATATTGAACATTTTGATCCGCTGTTTTTTAATATTCCGCCGTCAGAAGCTGAACTGATAGACCCGCAGCATCGAATCTTTTTGCAGGAAGGCTATAAAGCATTCGAGGATGCCGGATATAATGCGCAAACGTTAAGCAATAAAAAGTGCGGTGTTTATCTTGGCATTATGAGCAATGAATACGGAGTGATGCTGAATCGGAATCAGGCAAGAGCAAGCGCCACCGGAAACAGCTTTGCGATAGCGGCAGCGCGTATTCCGTATTATCTCAATTTAAAAGGGCCGGCGATACCGATCGATACGGCATGCTCATCCTCACTAGTCGGTACACATTTAGCGCGTCAAGCATTAGTAAACAAAGAAATTGATATGGCGCTGGTGGGAGGAGTCACCTTATACCTGACACCGGAATCTTACATCAGTATGTGTGAAGCCGGCATGCTGTCTCCTGATGGACAATGCAAAGCATTTGATAATGGCGCAAATGGTTTTGTTCCCGGAGAAGGGGCAGGAGCGCTCGTTTTGAAACGGCTGAAAGATGCAGAAGCGGATCGTGATCACATCTATGGTGTTATTATCGGTTCGGGCATTAATCAGGACGGGAAAACAAACGGAATTACGGCACCGAGCGTGAAAAGCCAAATGGATCTGGAACGGGATATATATGAGACATATGGCATACATCCTGAAAGCATTAGCTATGTTGAAATGCACGGCACCGGAACAAAACAAGGAGATCCAATAGAATTAGAGGCGCTGTCCACCGTCTTTAAAGAGAAAACAGACAAAAAGCAATTTTGTGCGATCGGTTCAGTGAAAAGCAACATTGGCCATACATCAGCGGCAGCGGGTGTTGCCGGTGTTCAAAAAGTGCTGATGTGCATGAAACATAAAACGCTGGTGCCTACGTTGAACTTCTCTGAACCTAATGAGCATTTTCAATTTGAAGAATCGCCTTTTTATGTAAACACTGAGCTTAAGCATTGGGAAACGGCTGATAGAAAACCGCGGCGGGCCTGTGTGAGTTCTTTTGGATATAGCGGAACGAACGCCCACCTCGTGATTGAAGAATATCAGTCTGATAGAAACAATGATCCATTGCCAGATCGCCATCATTCAAAGTTATTTGTGCTCTCAGCGAAAAAGAGGCAGCAATTGAAGGCTTATGCCCAATCGATGAGAGACTTCGCAGATTCTAATAAAGATATCAATCTGGATGATATGGCATATACCCTTCAGACTGGCCGGGAACCAATGGACTACCGAATGGCATTTTTGGCTGATTCGAGAGAAATGCTTATCAAAACGTTAGAAGACTATATTGCAGATATTCCGAATACGGAAATCTATGACGCGCATGTCAAAACGAAGAAAAGTGAAATGAAAGTGTTTGAAACAGATAATGACGCCAAAATCCTGCTGGAAACGTGGATTGAGAAAAAAAGGCTGGAGAAGCTAGCAGAATTATGGGTAAAAGGATTGCGAATAAACTGGAACAAGCTTTATGGCGATCACGTGCCTCGCCGAATCAGTCTGCCTGCTTATCCGTTTGCAGAAGAATACTATTGGCTCCCAATTGAAGATGCTGCAGAAAAAGACAGCCGTTCGGCATTGCCATCTGCTGTACGGCCTACGAAACAGAGCTTGTTACAAAAACAGTGGCAGGATTGCCCGATTACATCAGCAGAACGTATGAGCCAAACGGTTGCCATATTGGCAAACGCAGAAACAAGGTCATTGGCTGAAGAGCTTTCCCTGTATTTCTCGAGCTATCGCATCATTGACATACAAGAGCTTGAGCATCTGTCAGACGCCGACTGGGAAAATGTCGGCGGAGCAGTGGATTTGATCGGATGCGGAATGAGCCCTGAGCAATCGATAAACTGGATCAGTTGGCTGCAAAAACTGATTGAGCTTGGCCGTAAACACAAGCAAGAATTGACTGTCTTGTGTGTGACGAAGGGGCTCGAGTCTTTTGAAAATAAAGATGTTAATCTGTCCGGTGCATCCCGGGCTGGTCTATACCGAATGCTCCAAAGTGAATACAGTCACCTTACATCAAGACATATGGACACAGACCATGTAACAGCCGAAAAGGAGCTGGCCAGACAGATTGCAGATGAATTTTATGCTGACAGTACAGACACCGAAGTCTGTTATCGAGACGGACGGCGTTATCGCGCATATTTGGACGAGCGAACAGCAGATGCTGTTAATCAAAAAGAATTATCGTTTCCGTCAGATCAGGTGCTGTTGATTACAGGGGGGACAAGAGGGCTTGGAATGGTGTGTGCGCGTCATTTTGTGCAAACATACGGGGTGAAACGATTGGTTCTCACCGGCCGTGAAGTCATGCCCCCGCGTGAACAGTGGGAGTTTCTTAAAGCGAAAAACACGCCGCTTGCTCAGAAATTGAAAGCCATCCAAGAGTTGGAAGAAATGGGCGCTCAAGTACAAGTGCAGTCTCTTCAGCTATCCGATCCGCTTGCTGTCAAACAAAGCATCGAGACGATTCAGCAAACGATGGGAGCGATTGGCGGAGTGATTCATTGTGCCGGGGCTGTGAATAAACATAATCCGGCATTTATAAGAAAATCAGCAGAAGAAATTCAAGCCGTGCTGGAGCCGAAAGTCGGAGGGCTTCAAACCTTATTTGACCTGCTCAAAGATGAGCCGCTGCAATTCTTTGTTTTATTTTCATCTGTATCAGCGACCGTCCCTGTGCTTGCGGCCGGACAAGCTGATTATGCAATGGCGAATGCATTTATGGATTATTTTGCAGAATCACATAAAGATAAATATCCGATCGTCAGCATTCAGTGGCCAAATTGGAAGGAGACCGGCTTAGGCGAGGTTCGAAGCAAAGCTTTAGAACAGACCGGACTGTTAGGCTTGAATAACGAGGAGGGATTGCAGCTTCTGGATCAGATTCTTTCTGAAAAACAGCAAGCTGTTGTCCTGCCCGCGATTCACCATACAGATGTATGGCAGCCGGGTAAGCTCATGCAGCACTCACTGACGGATAAGGCTTTCCAACGTGCTGAGACAAGAAATTCAGACAGCGCTCAAAGCTTGTTCCATGGAACAGTAGAATGGCTTGTGACTATTTTTTCTGACGAGCTGAAGATAGGCGCCGAAGACCTTGAAACTGATGAGCCTTTTCAAGAATACGGAGTAGATTCGATTATTTTGGCGCAGCTATTACAGCAGATTAATCAAAAGTTAAAAGGAGATATCGATCCATCTATTTTATTTGAATACCCCACAATAGAATCTTTTGCAAAGTGGCTGATTTCTGAATATAAATCTGCCTTACCAGATGCTGTACATTCAGCTGACTCAAAAGAACATGCGCCTGATGCGGCATCATTGCCGCCCGATCAGGCTTCCGCGGCGAAACAGCAAATGCAAAAGGCAAGCGATATAAAACCGGCAGTTCATGCAGAAGACATCGCGATCGTTGGCCTGACATGCCGATTTCCCGGAGCGGAAACGCTGGAGGCATACTGGGATTTAATACGTGACGGTCGATCAGAGATCAAACCTGTGCCGCATGAACGCTTTGGCAATTCAAGCTCGTATTATGCCGGGGTAATCGAGGACCTGAACCGATTTGATCCTGATTTCTTCCTGATGTCCGATGATGATGTCAGAGCAATGGACCCGCAGGCTTTGGCAGTATTGGAAGAAAGTCTGAAGCTGATGTATCACGCCGGGTACACCGAAAAGGAAATGAAAGGCATGCGGGCTGGTGTCTATATAGGAGGTCGCAGTCAGCACAAGCCTGATCAATCCAGTCTTTCAAAAGCGAGAAATCCGATTGTGGCTGGAGGACAAAACTATTTAGCCGCTAATATTTCACAATTTTTTGATTTGCGAGGACCGAGTATTGTTCTGGATACAGCTTGTTCCTCTGCATTGGTCGGCATGAATATGGCCATTCAGGCTTTACGAAACGGAGATATCGAGGCAGCGGTTGTCGGCGGTGTCAGTTTGCTCGATACAGATGCACATCGAATGTTTCAGGAGCGCGGACTTTTAAGTGACAAGCCGTCTTTCCATGTATTTGACAAGCGAGCAGAAGGCGTTGTTTTAGGAGAAGGCGTGGGAATGGTTTTAGTCAAAACGGTCAGCCAAGCACTTGAAGACGGAGATTCCATTTATGCTGTCATTAAAGCCGCAGCTGTAAACAATGACGGAAGAACGGCAGGCCCGTCCGCACCGAATCTTGAGGCGCAAAAGGACGTGATGCTGTCGGCGCTTGAGAAAAGCGGCAAAAAGCCTGAAGAAATCAGTTATCTCGAAGCAAATGGATCTGGTTCAATTGTGACAGACTTGCTTGAGCTTAAGGCGATTCAAGCGATTTACCGCTCCCGCTGCAATGCTCCATTAGGATTGGGGTCGGTTAAGCCTAACATCGGCCACCCTTTATGCGCAGAAGGGATAGCAAGCCTGATTAAGGTCGCTTTGATGCTGAAACATAGACAATTGGTTCCGTTCCTGTCAGGTGATGAGAAAATGACGCATTTTAATATTGAGGAAACGGATTTGTATTTTTGTAAAACACAAGCCGAGTGGAAAGAGAAAACGCCGGCTGCAGCAATCAATTGTTTTGCTGATGGAGGAACGAATGCCCACTTGATTATAGAAGCTTGGGATGACTTGGCTGATCGTCCGATCAGAAGAAAGCCTTTGCCGCTGCCGGCACTGCATCGGCGGCCCGTTTTAACAGAGAATCGAGCCCTATCAGCTCAAACTGAGCGGGGACAAGGGTTTTCAGACAAGGGTGCTCCTAAAGAAATGTTTTGGAAAACTTTCAAATAAGAGAGGAGTGGGAACATGATAACTGAACAGCTGCGCATCTCATTAAATAATCCTATCATGTGCAATCACAAGGTATATGGACAAGCGTTATTACCCGGCCTTGCTTATATAGATCTGATTTATCAAGTATTCCAAGAACATGGTTACGTTTATCAAGAGCTAGAATTGAAAAACCTGACCATTTTTTATCCTTTGATCGCGGAAGCATCGTATGACATTGCCCTGACGATTCAAGTGTCTGAAAGCAAAAAAGGGACATGGTCCATCTTAATTGAAGGGCAAAAACAGCATGGAGAGTCGTTATCAGGTCATAGACGATATGCTTCGGCCGAGATGCATCATAAAGCACCAGCTGCTTTCACGGAAAAGATTGACCTTCATCAATGGAAAAAAGCGGCCGGCCGAATTCTGAATTTGGACGACATTTATGATCAATGCCGCCGTCAAGAATTAGTGCATACAGGCATGATGAAAGCAGAAGGACAGGTGTATGAAACAAAAGAGGCCGTTTTGATTGATGTATCTGTCGGACAAGAAGCATTGATTCATTCTGAGGCTTTTATGTTTCATCCGACGCTCATCGACGGCAGCGGTTTAGGGTCAAGCGGCTTGCTTTCAAGTGTAAATAAAAACGAACAGACTGTGTATCTGCCTTTGTTTTTCGAATCCTTTACAGCTTCGGAGCCATTACAAAAAGAATGTGCGGTGCGCATTCAGGCTTCCTCCGTGCGCCAGAAAAACGAGCTTACTTATATGACCATTGAATATTTTAATTCTTCTGGACAAAAAATAGCCGAACTTAAAAACTTCGCAAGCAAGTCTGTCCGGGATGCGAAGGCCTTTCAGCCTGAAAAAGAAATCGGTCAGCTCCAGGAAGAGAGAGTGGTAAAAGAAACTTCTGTCTCTCATGACGCTGGCCGGAAATACAATGCGTTTGAAAGGTTACTGCGTCAGTTGCTGGCTGAACAGCTTGAAAAACCGGCAGAACAAATGGATATTCACGCCGGGTACTATGAGCTTGGGTTAGATTCGCCATCCTTGCTTGAAATTGTTCAGGCGATAGGATCTCATGTTGGAGAAGATCTCTCTCCCACTTTGCTGTTTGAATATACAACGATTGCAGAATTATCAGCGCATTTGGCTGAAAACTATTTGTTTGGAGAGGCGGACGATGCTGTCCGCCAGTCTCCTGCATCACTGCCGGAGTCTTTAGATGCTCTTTCTTCCCCGCCAAAAAAAGCGGAGGACATTGCGATCATTGGGATGGCAGGCCGTTATCCTAAGGCGAAAAACATACAAGAATTTTGGGAAAATCTTAAGGCTGGAACAGACTGCATCAGTGAAATTCCGAAATCACGGTGGGAATGGAAGGAATTCGATGAACTGACAACACCTTCTGGAAAGCCCTTTTCAAAATGGGGCGGGTTCATTGAGGATGCCGATTGTTTTGATCCGCAATTCTTCAGAATTTCTCCCAGAGAAGCAGAAACCATGGATCCTCAAGAACGCTTATTTTTAGAGACATGCTGGGAAGCCATTGAAGATGCAGGTTATACGCCTGAGACAATTGCTGCACAGCGAGGCGCTAATAAAAGACGGCATGTCGGCGTCTTTGCCGGTGTCATGCATAAGGACTATTCCCTTATAGGTGCTGAAGCTTTATCCGAACAAAATCCATTTCCTTTGTCACTGAACTATGCGCAAATCGCCAATAGAGTGTCTTACTACTGTAATTTCCATGGGCCAAGCATGGCAGTGGACACGGTCTGCTCATCCTCTTTGACTGCCATTCACTTGGCGATAGAAAGCATCCGGAATGGTGAATGTGAGGCTGCGATAGCAGGGGGTGTCAATTTATCTCTGCATCCGGCTAAATATATCAGCTATGGCAGTGTGGGGATGCACTCGAGTGACGGCTATTGTCATACATTCGGCGAAGGCGGTGACGGATACGTTTCTGGAGAAGGGGTTGGAACGGTATTATTAAAGCCTCTGCGAAAAGCTGAACAGGATGGTGACCGGATTTATGCCGTCATCAAAGGAAGTGCCATTAATCATGTAGGCAAAGTCAGCGGCATTACGGTTCCGAGCCCTATAGCGCAAGCCGATGTTATAGAAACCTGCTTAGAAAAAACAGGAATCGATCCGCGTACGGTCGGCTATGTGGAAGCGCATGGCACCGGCACCTCATTAGGAGACCCAATTGAAATTCAAGGATTGGTGAAGGCTTTCAGCCGAAATACGCAGGATCAGCAATTTTGTTCGATCGGTTCTGTGAAATCAAATATTGGCCATGCTGAATCTGCAGCCGGCATCAGCGGGTTAACGAAGACCGTTCTGCAGCTGTATTATAAAACGCTGGTCCCATCCCTACACTCAGAAGAGCTGAATCCTTATTTGGAGCTGGATCAATCACCGTTTTTTGTTCAGCGCGAAGCAAAGAAATGGGAGCAGCCGGCATTGACAGAAAACGGAATGGAGATTAAGTATCCCCGCCGTGCCGGTGTAAGTTCGTTTGGAGCGTCAGGGTCCAATGCGCATATCATTTTGGAAGAATACATCCCGAAAGAGAACGACTCAGCCTCTGTTTCTGTGAAATATGAAGAGGCAATTATCCCCTTGTCGGCGAGAAATATAGACAGGCTGCAAGCATACGCCGGCAAACTCATTGAGTTTCTTCACGAGGACATTAATCTTTTTGAGCTTGGTTATACACTGCAGGCAGGACGGGTGGAAATGGAGGAGCGGGCAGCCTTCATCGTAAAAGACATAAAGGATCTAATTCATCAACTTCAAGCATTTGTAAAAGGTGAAGAAGCCGATCGCTGCTGGCCCGGACAGGCCAAAGAGGGCCAAGGGTTTACCGGGGCAAAAGCGGGAGATTTGAAGAACATCGCGGAATCATGGGTTCAAGGAAAACAGGTCAACTGGGATGAACTCTACGGCGCTCGCAAGCCGCTTAAAATAAGTGTTCCAACCTACCCGTTTGCAAAAGAACGCTACTGGATACCGGCACCTGAGACGAAAATCAGCGGCAGAACAACGAATGCTGCATTACATCCGCTGCTGCATAGGAATACGTCAGACTTTTCTGAGCAGCGCTTTAGCTCTAGCTTCACAGGCAAGGAATTTTTTCTATCAGATCATGTTGTGCAGGGACAGAAAATCCTGCCGGGTGTTGCCTATTTAGAAATGGCAAGGGAAGCAGCGGAAAAAGCAGCGGGTGATCTGGGAGAGGGACAAAGAATTGTGTCGCTCAGAGACATCGTCTGGATTCGTCCTATCGCGATTGAAAGTGAACCAAAAGAGATACATATTGGCCTTTATCCTGAGGAGAGCGGAGAGATCAGCTATGAGATTTACAGCAAAGATGAAAACCAGATGATACACAGCCAAGGGACTGCAATCCTAGGGGCTGAACCGGACATTCCTGTTTTAGATATTAAAGCGCTGCAGGCGGAATGCAGTCTGGATACAGTGACGTCAGAGCAATGCTATGCGGCGTTTCGGAAGATAGGGCTTGACTATGGAGAGGGCTATCAAGGGATTAAAAAAGTGCTTATCGGACACGAACAATTGCTTGCAAAAATCTCCTTGCCCGCTTTTTTGGAAGACGGTAAGAAGCAATTCATGCTCCATCCGAGTTTGATGGATGCCGCTTTCCATGCATCGATTGGTTTTATCGTTAGCTCAGTCAATACGGATGCTCAAGTCCATAAGCTGTCTCTGCCGTTTGCAATGCAGGAACTTAACATTCTTGCCCCTTGCCCTTCTGAAATCTGGTCTTATATTAGATTCAGTTCAGACAGTAAGGCAGAGGACAAAATCAGAAAGTATGATATTGATCTATGCGATGAAGACGGGAATGTCTGTGTGCAAATGAAGGGTGCTTCCATTAGAGCGCTGGAAGGAGAACCTCAATCTCCGGAAGCAATAGCAGCGGATTCATCATCGATAGGACATACGATGATGGTTCCTGTCTGGGAACCAGTGTCTCCAAATGCGGAGAGCGGTGTCTCGGCTGCCGGTGGACAAGCCGTTTTATTAGGGGGTACTGAGCACGAACAGAAGTTAATGAAACAATACTATCCTCAGGCTGTGGTTTTGGATATCCAGCCGGCAGATCACATGGAAACGATAACGAACAAACTGCAAGCGTGCGGCAGCATTGACCATGTACTGTGGATTGCCCCGCTACACTCAGAGCAGATGTTTATTGAAGAACAGGAAGAAAACGTTCTTCACGTATTTAAGCTTGTGAAAGCACTTCTTCAATTAGGCTATGGCGGGGAAAAGCTGGAATGGTCAATTATCACCGTCCAAGCGCAGCCGATTACTCAGCATGAAGCTGTCAATCCTGCTCATGCTAGCATTCATGGACTCATTGGCACAATGGCTAAGGAATATCCGCATTGGAATATCCGGCTGATTGACCTTGAAGAAGGCTGCACTTGGCCGATCAAACAGATGTTTACACTCCCTGCAGACCGTCTTGGGCACGCGTGGGCCTATCGGAATCACCAATGGCATCAGCAGCAATTGATTCCCTATCAGCAATCCCCTTCAAATGATACGTTATATCGAACCGGCGGAGTGTATGTGGTTATTGGAGGAGCTGGGTACATCGGAGAGGCGTGGAGTGAGTATATGATCCGCCGCTATCAGGCACAGATCGTTTGGATTGGACGCAGTCAAATCAATGATGCCATCCAAGCAAAATTAAACCGTCTCTCGGCACTTGGACCTGCGCCTTACTATATTGCAGCCGATGCTGCGGATATGCATTCATTGCAGCAGGCTTATGAACAAGTGAAAAAACGCCATCCTCATATTCATGGGATCGTTCATTCTGCAATGGTTTTATTTGAACAAAGCCTGGAAAATATGACGCTCGAAGAATTCAGAACTGGATTGGCGGCAAAGGTGGATGTAAGTGTTCATATGGCCCAAGTATTTCAGCAGGAGGATTTGGATTTTGCTCTATTTTTCTCTTCGCTTGTGTCCCATATCAAAAATGTGAAGCAAAGCCATTATGCCTCAGGCTGTGCATTCGCAGATGCATTTGCTTACCGGCTGTCCCAAAGCTGGAGTTGTCCCGTTAACGTCATGAATTGGGGATATTGGGGGAACAGTGAAGCGGCCGAAGATGAAAATTATGTGCAGCTCATGAATCAAATTGGCTTAGGCTTAATTGAACCTGAGGAAGGGATGGAAGCGTTAGAAGCCCTGCTTTCAGGGCCTGTCAGCCAAACGGCTTTCATTCATACGACTAAACCTGTTGCAGTCGAAGGCGTGAATCAGAAGGAATTCATCACCCTTTACCCGCAGCAGCCTTCGATAGACGCCGAAAGCCTGAAGAGACGCCTGCCGGAAACACGGAAAATAAAAAGAGTAACACACGAGGAGCTGGACGCTCTCCTTTACAGACTTCTGTTAGCGCAGCTGCAGACGGCCGGGCTGTTTGATGGTCATACATTATCGGTTGAACGTCTTCAAGGAAACAACAATACTCGTGAGTTTTATGAAAAGTGGCTCCGGCAAAGCAGCGAATTCCTTCTGCAGCAAGACTACCTTAAAAAAGATGGAGATTCTTTGGTGAGGAAGGACAAGGCAGCGGATATAGACATGCTTTGGAATGAATGGGATGCAAAAAAAGCAGAATGGCTCCAAGACAGCAACACAAAAGCGATGGTTGTATTAGCTGAGGCCATGCTGAAAGCATTACCGGATATCCTGACAGGGAAGGTGCCTGCGACAGATATCATGTTCCCTCATTCGTCAATGGAATTGGTGGAAGGTATTTACAAGCATAACCAAGTTGCAGACTACTTCAATACAGTGCTCGCTGATACGTTAACAGCTTACGTAGATGAACGGCTGAAACAGGACCCTAAAACCTCCATTCGCATTATGGAGATAGGCGCAGGTACTGGCGGCACGAGTGCCGGAATCTTTCAAAAACTGAAAACCTATCAAAATCATATAGGAGAATATTGTTATACAGATCTTTCAAAGGCGTTTTTGCTGCATGCAGAAAAAGAGTATGGGGCGGAAAATCCTTACCTGACATATCAGCTATTTGACGTAGAAAAACCAATCGATCAGCAGGAAATCGAGGCAGGCGGCTATGACGTTGTAATTGCCGCTAATGTTCTTCACGCGACAAAAAATATTCGCCAAACGCTGCGGCATGCAAAAGCTGTGATGAAGCACAACGGATTGCTGTTACTAAATGAAATGGCGGGAAACAGCTTGTTTCCACACATCACCTTCGGACTGTTGGAAGGCTGGTGGCTGTATGAAGATCCTGCGCTGCGAATTCCCGGCTGTCCTGGTCTATATCCAAACAAATGGAAAGAGGCCTTAGAAAGCGAAGGTTTTGAATCCGTGTTCTTCCCGGCAGAAGCAACACATGACCTCAGTCACCAGATCATCGCAGCCTCAAGCAACGGAGTGGTGCGCCGTATGGCTATGGAAATGGTGCCTCCTGCAGAAAAGGATTTTTCTTCAGCGAGGAAGGAGCCGGCATCTGTCCAAAACGTAGCTTCAGAGATAGGCGGATCATCAAATGATGCCGTCTTGATAGAAAGAAGCACCGAGTATATGAAAAAACTAATCGGACAAACATTGAAAATCCCTGCAAGTAAAATTGATTCATCTGAACAGCTTGAAAAGTACGGCATCGATTCTATTGTCGTTGTTCAGCTCACGAATACATTACGTAAGGAACTGGACCATGTGAGCAGCACTTTATTTTTTGAGTATCAGACAATAGACGCGTTAGTGGAACACTTAATCAAAACGAAAAAAGAAGCACTTATGAGACTGACAGGCCTTGACCGTCAAGTGCAAAATGACAAGCCGGTAGCAATCAATAACAAATCTTCACAGGAGGCTGGGCAGGCGCCTGATACAACCCGGCGCTATCGTAAGCTTGGCCGCAGCCGCGAGAAAGAAGCACCATCACTGGCACAAGCACCGGTCAGCCGTGATGTTGCCATTATCGGCATATCCGGGCGTTATCCTCAGGCGGAGACAGCAGAAGAATTTTGGAACAATCTAAAAGAAGGAAGAAATTGTATAGAGGAAATCCCGAAAGACCGCTGGGATTGGAAAGCATATTACGATAAAGAAAAAGGAAAAGAAGGCTCGATTTATACAAAATGGGGCGGATTTATCAAAGGTATGGATACTTTTGATCCTTTATTCTTTCAAATTTCTCCGCTAGAAGCAGAAAGAATGGACCCTCAGGAGCGATTATTCCTGCAAACCGCCTATGCGAGTATTGAAGATGCGGGATACACGCCAGACACGCTCTGCTCAAGCAGAAAAGTCGGCGTCTTTGCCGGAGTAATGAACAAAAATTATCCTACTGGCTACGGCTATTGGTCCATTGCCAACAGGGTATCCTACTTGCTGAATTTCCAAGGTCCGAGCCTTGCTGTTGACACAGCATGTTCGTCTTCTCTGACAGCGATCCATTTGGCGTTAGAAAGCATTTACAGCGGATCAAGTGAGTGCGCCATTGCCGGAGGCGTCAATTTAGTTGTCGACCCTGTTCACTATCAGAACTTATCTGTCATGAACATGCTCTCTGAAACTGACAAATGTAAATCATTCGGTGATGACGCAGATGGGTTTGTTGACGGAGAAGGAGTGGGTGCCGTCATTTTAAAGCCTTTGCAAAAAGCAATAGAAGACGGTGACCATATATATGGGGTGATAAAGGCCAGCTCCATTAACAGCGGAGGCAAAACCAACGGATATACGGTTCCAAATCCGAATGCCCAAGCCAAGCTGATTAAAGAAGCCATTCAGCATGCCAATATCCCAGCCAGAACGATCAGTTATCTGGAGGCACACGGAACAGGCACTGCATTAGGAGATCCGATTGAGATTGCTGGATTAACAAAAGCGTTTGAGGAAGATACACAAGAAAGACAGTTCTGCGCGATCGGCTCCAGTAAATCCAATATTGGTCATTGTGAAAGTGCAGCCGGCATCGCTGGTTTGACAAAAATACTGTTTCAGTTTAGATACGGTCAAATCGCACCATCATTGCATGCTGAGCGTTTGAATCCAAATATTGAATTTAGCCAAACTCCGTTTGTCGTTCAGCAAAAGCTTGGTGAATGGAAGCGGCCGATCATTGATGGTCGGGAAGTGCCAAGACGCGCCGGATTAAGCAGTTTTGGCGCCGGAGGGTCAAATGCCCATCTGATCTTAGAAGAATATATTCCGAAAACCGGGGCACAAACACCCCAAGCTCATCCTCCTGCTCTGATCGTGCTGTCAGCGAAAAACAGTGAACGGCTTCAAGAAAGAGCGGAGCAGCTGCTCACTGCCGTTCGCGAGAAAAGGTACAGTGAATCAGATCTGGTCCGGATTGCCTTTACGCTGCAAACAGGCCGTGAAGCAATGGAAGAAAGGCTTGGCTTTATTGCCGAATCAATAGAAGATCTAGAGAGCAAGCTGCAAGATTTTATAGAAATGAAAGCAGAGGGTCTGTATCTGGATCGTATCGAAGATAATAAACAAGCATTAGCGCTCTTATCAGCTGATGAAGATACGGAGAAGATGATAGACGCCTGGATGAGCAAAGGGAAATTTACGAAATTACTGGATCTTTGGGTGAAGGGCTTGTCTTTTGACTGGACAAAGCTGTACGGAGCTCATAAGCCGATCCGAATCAGCCTGCCGACATATCCATTTGCGAAGGAACATTACTGGGCATCAAGAGTTGAAAAGAGAACAACGTCCTTTGAAAACAATATAGAACACCAAGAGCAAGAAGACTTCGAGGTGATGACCTTTAAAGAAGTATGGAAAGAACAGCAGGTGTCTCTCACATCGAAAAGCTTCACAACTCTCGTCTGTTTTCTGACTGACAGAGACAAGCAACAAGCATTCGCTTCAGCTGTGAAAAGCTTTGATACAGAGACCCAGGTCATATTTGTTTCTCAAGGCGAAACGTACGGCAAACAGTCTCAATACTCTTATCAAATTGTACGGAAGGATCCCGGCACTTTTGAGAAAGCCTTCCGTAGGATTCAGGAAGAACATGGAGAACCGGATGCAATCCTCTATTTATGGGCGACGGAGGATTCAAGCTGTAGTCAGGATTATTCCTGTGCAGTCTATTTATTGCAAGCTATGGCGGCCGCGAAGCTTCAACCTGCCCGTGTGTTATTGGCTGGATGTTTTGAAAATGGTTTTGACCGAAGTTATCTGGAATCATGGATAGGATTTGAACGTTCACTCGGGCTAGTCCTTCCGAATACGAAAGTGACAGGAATCTTTCAGGATGCTGATCAAATTCCAAAAGAATCAATGGACGATTGGACAAGTAAGATCTGGATGGAATTACAGGCTTCAACCGAACAAACCGTCTTGTATCAGAATGAGAAACGTTATGTATGTCAGATTGAACAGACAACGTTACAGCCAGGCAACAGCAAATTGAAGTTCGGGGGAACTTACCTGATTACAGGCGGGTTAGGAGGGCTCGGTTATTTATTCGCCAAGCATTTGGCTAAAAACTATGCCGCGAACATCATTCTGACAGGACGAACGCCTATCAATAAAGAAAAACAAAAGCAGCTAAAAGAATTGAAGGATTTAGGCGGCGAAGCCATGTATGCAGAGGCGGATGTGTGTGATCCGATCGCAATGGGAGACTGCGTGAAACGCGGAAAAGACCGGTACGGCACCATCAATGGTGTCATTCATGCCGCCGGTATCGAGAGCGGGTCCTCTATTTTTGAAAAAGAGATGGATAGCTTCAAGCGCATTATTGAACCGAAAATCAATGGAACGATCGCGCTTGACGAGTGGTTTAAAAAAGAAACCCTGGATTTTATCTGTTACTTCTCTTCGTCTTCTGCTATTTTAGGAGACTTTGGTTTTTGTGATTATGCGGTAGGGAATCGGTTCCAAATGGCTTATGCACATTACAGAAACGAGCTTCATCACGGTAATACATTTGTTATCAACTGGCCTGTTTGGAAGGACGGCGGGATGACAATCGGGAATGCCGAAACTACCGAGATGTACCTGAAGTCAAGCGGTCAGCGCTTCTTAGAAGCGGAAGAAGGCATACGTATGTTTGAACACATTTTGTCTCAGCAGGATGCGCAGCATCTTATCATAGCCGGTCAGCCAAGCCGGGTCCGCCGCTTTTTAGGAATGACTGAACGTGCCGTTCCAGAACCGGACATGATAGCCCCGCCTGCACAAGAAACATCGGGCGGGATGAAGCACCTTAGCGTTGAAAAACGTTTGGAAATGGACTTGAAAACGCATATTCACACCTTGCTTAAGATCTCAAAAGACAAGCTAGACTTGAATAAGAACTGGGCCGACTTTGGATTTGATTCCATCTACTTGGCTAAATTCTCGAACGTGTTAACTGACTATTACAAAGTCGAGATAACGCCTGCATTATTTTTTGGCTATTCGACTTTAAAAGAATTGATCCGCTTCTTTTTAACGGATCATAAAGGCCTGATCGAAGAATTTTACCGGGATGATGCATCTGATACTCAGAATCAGGCAGAAGCTGAAGTGCCGGTTTCTGCAGCACTCGAAACACAAAACAGCCATAGAAGCGGCCGGCAGCTTTACACAGAGCCTATCGCCATTATCGGAATGAGCGGCAGGTTTCCTCAAGCTGATTCGGTTCATGAATTGTGGAACAATCTGAAAAACGGAAAAAAATGCATTTCAGAAATTCCCAAAGACCGCTGGGATTGGCGTGAAGTCAAAGGACATCCAGAGAAAGCAGAAGTGCCGAGATGGGGCGCATTTTTGAAAGACATAGACCGATTTGATCCGCTGTTTTTCCACATATCGCCTAAAGAAGCCGAAAGTATGGACCCGCGCCAGCGATTGTTTCTGGAAGAAGCATGGCATACATTTGAGGACGCAGGATATATGGGAAACCGGATTAAAGGAAAGTCCTGCGGCGTTTATGTGGGTGTGGAAGAAGGAGAATATGCCCACTTAACCGGTGATACGGATTACATTACCGGCACTCAAAACGCCACATTGGCTGCGCGAATTGCATACGCATTAGATTTAAAAGGACCTAATATGGCGTTGACGGCAGCATGTTCCTCAGGACTTGTAGCCATTCATCAGGCATGCGCAGCCTTGCGTCAGGGAGACTGTGAAATGGCTTTAGCCGGCGGCGTCAGTCTGAATATTTCTCAAATGTCTTATGAGGCGCTGACAAAGGCGGAAATGCTTTCTCCAGATGGACAATGCAAAGTGTTTGACCAGGATGCCAATGGGCTTGTGCCTGGTGAAGCGGTAGCAGCTGTTCTGCTGAAACCATTATCAAAGGCAATTGAAGATCAAGATCACATTTATGGATGTATAAAAGCAAGCGGCGTGAATTATGACGGCAAAACCAATGGAATGACAGCTCCCAATCCTTTTAGCCAGGCGGAATTAATAGAAAGCATTTATGAAAAATATCAGATCAATCCGCTGGATATTCAATATGTGATGGCGCACAGCACTGGATCAAATCTGGGAGATCCGCTTGAAGTACAGGCATTAACGGGTGCGTTCAGCAAATATACGAAACAGAAGCAATTCTGCACCATCGGCTCGATTAAATCATTAATCGGACACACATTTGCAGCTTCCGGTGTGGTTGCTTTGATCAGTATGCTGATGGCTATGAAGAATCAAACCATTCCGGCTACCCATGAATGTCAATCGAGCAACCCCTATATTCAGTTTGCAGAAAGCCCTTTTGTGCTTCACAAAGAGAACCAGCCATGGATCAGAAAAAATCATAATCCGAGGATGGGGACAATCAGCACAACGGGCATCAGCGGTACGAATGCGCATGCAGTAATTGAAGAATACATTCCGAATGAGCAGGCATCCGCGCATCAAGAGCCAACCGAATGTCCGCAAGTTATCGTGCTTTCTGCTCAAAATGAGGATCGGCTTCACGATGCTGTTCTGCAAATGCTTGAGTATGCAGAGCATAATGACAGCCTTTCTTTACCTGATGTTGCGTATACACTCCAGGTTGGAAGAAAAGCAATGGAAGCAAGACTGGCGATCGTAGTGAATAATCAGGAACAACTGGTGCGAAAATTGAAGGAATTTGCAGAAGCGGTGAAGAATGGTGAATCATTCGGCCAATTTACATCCTTTTATACAGGGAATGCGGAAGACATTTCAGAAGAACGAGATGAGACATCTCTGAAAACGGTCGTCATAGAAAAAGATTTTAAAAAGATAGCAGATTGGTGGACGAAAGGAAATCATATTTCTTGGGAACTGCTCCATGAAGACAATAATGTCCGTATCGTTCCGTTACCTGGCTATCCATTTGCAAAGGAACGCTATTGGATCTCATCAGATAAGAATATTAGGCCATCGTCACAAGTCGCCCAAAGTGAGACTGACGAGTCCAATGAAGAGAAACACATTCAAGACATCATCGTACAATTTCTGGAACGAGAGCTGAGCCTGTCACGGCATCAAATCAGTTTCAAAAGAAACGTTCAAGAATACGGGATGGATTCAATTCTTGGCCGAAAGCTGATGCGTCATTTAGAAAAGACCATTCAGATCAAGCTGACCGGCCGGGAGCTTCTTGAATTCCAGACAATCCAAGCGCTTTCTGCTTATGTGGCCTTAAAAGCTGAAGGAAAAAACCGAAGCGCGGAGGCTCTGCCGCAAAATCAAACCAACAGCCTGTACACTGACGAGCAAATCATCGGTTTGATGCAAGAGGTGGCGCAAGGGAATTTGGATTTTAAGAGTGTGCAAAACATCATAGAAGGGAGTTAATCGTATGAACCATAAAGAAATTCTCGATGCCTACAGATCAGGAGAATTAACGATTACTGAGGTAGAAGAACATCTTCAAAGTATGAAGCGTCAGTTGAATAGTCCGCTTTCAGAAGGTCAAAAAGGTTTATGGATGCTTCAAAAAATGTCTCCTGATATGGGTGCTTATAATATTCCTTTATGCTTTCGCATCAGCAAAAAATTACATGTTGAGACGTTCAAGCAAGCCCTTCTGTTTGTACAGAAACAATATCCTGTTTTAACGAGTGTGATTCAAGAGGAAAATGGCATTCCATTTCAAACGGTTCAGCCGTCGCAGGCTCTTCATTTTGAGGAAGCGGATATCTCAGCTATGCATTCAGCTGAGGTATTGCCCTACCTAAAAGAAAAAGCTAAAGAACCTTTTCATCTGGAAACTGGTCCGTTAATGCGCACATGTCTGTTTCATCAGTCAAACGAGGCATGCATTGTGCTTATCACGGTTCATCATATTATATTTGACGGTGTGTCAATGCTGACATTTATATCGACGCTTTTAGAGGCGTATCAACAATTGCTGCAAGGCGAAGAGTTGATGCTGCAGACTTTACCGGCCGATTATCCTGACTTTGTTGACTGGGAAAACCGTATGCTGGGCGCTAGAGAAGGGGCTGAGCATCTCGCTTATTGGAAAGAGCAGCTGTCCGGAACGCTGCCTATTCTTGAGCTGCCGGCCGACCGTCCACGTCCTTCAGCACAAAAATATAAGGGGCAAGCTTACAAAAGCTTGCTCCCTCATAACCTGAGCAAGCAAATAAAGTCGTTAGCACGTTCTCATTATGTGAACGAATCTGTTGTGTACCTTTCTATTTATAAAGTGCTGCTGCATCACTATACAAAACAAAAGGACATCATTGTGGGAGTCCCGACAATGGGGCGGCCTGAAGACGGTTTTGAATCGATCATCGGGTACTTTATTAATATGATGGCTGTTCGGAGTAAAGAGATAGGAACCCAAACATTTCAAGAGTTCCTTCGAGACCTGCAGCTGACAGTGGCAGACGGACTTGACCATGCGGCATACCCGTTTCCGGCACTGGTAAGAGCACTGAATGTAGACCGCTCAGCAGCGGATTCTCCGATTTTTCAAACAGCCTTTCTCTACCAGAATTTCTTTCAGACAGCAGGCTTACAAAAAATGCTGGAACCATATCAAGCTCTTGGCATCAAATATATCGAAGACATTCGGCAAGAAGGGGAATTCGAGCTGGCGCTGGAAGTGTATGAACAAGAAAACGAAACAGTGCTTCATCTTCTGTATAACCCTGATATATATGAATTATCTACCATTGAAAGAATGATGGAGAACTACATCAAACTCACTGAAAACATCATTAACGATCCGTCTTTATCACTTGAAACATACTCTTTACAGTTAGATCAAGAACAAATCAGCTTGTTCGAGCAATGGAATGAGACAAAGACAAATGACTCCAAAGACAAGTGCATACATGAGATTTTTGAGGAAAAAGCGAAAAAAACCCCCGATGCGATAGCGGTCGTATTCGAAGAGGAGACTCTTACATATAAGGAATTAGATCAAAAAAGCACATCGCTGGCCATTTATCTTCAGGCACAGGGGGCTGGACCGGAACGACCGGTAGGGATTTGTGCAGAGCGTTCGTTTGATATGCTGATCGGAATTTTAGGGATTCTGAAAGCCGGCGGGGCGTATGTGCCTCTAGATCCGAACTTCCCTCAAGAACGATTAGCGTACATGCTCAAAGACAGTGAAGCGTCCATTGTCCTTACACAATCTAAAGCTCATGACAAAGTAAACAAATTAACTGATGACCATGTAAAAGTCATCAATATCGATTTGGCTTGCAGTCAAACGGACACAGCTCAACAAAAAAGTGGATTGAAACGAGAAGTCAAACCCCATCATCTCGCTTATATCATTTACACCTCGGGCAGTACCGGTCAGCCTAAAGGAGTCATGGTAGAGCATCAGAGCATTATGAATACGCTGAATTTTCTTGAATCTCAGTATCCTGTCACTGCTGAGGACGCTTATTTATTAAAGACGAACTATGTTTTCGACGTATCCATATCGGAATTATTCGGCTGGTTTATCGGAAATGGCCGTCTTATTATTCTTCCGCCGGATGAAGAGAAATCACCGCAGCTGTGCATGGATGTGATTGAAAAATATCATGTGACCCATGTTAATTTTGTCCCTGCCATGCTGCATGTATTTTTAGAAACGGCAAAAGACAACAGGAAATTTACTGAAGAAGGACCAATCAAATACATGATGGTTGCAGGAGAAGCCTTTCCTAAGGAATTGGTGAAAAAGGCAGTATCGATCTTTAAAAACTGCCGTGTTGAAAATATTTACGGACCAACAGAAGCCTCCATTTACGCGACTTATTTCGGATGCGGAACAGGAGATATCGCCAGTCATCATACGCCAATCGGCAAGCCTGTATCCAATACGAAGATTTATATCGTGGACCAGCATTTGAAGCCTGTTCCGATCGGAAAACCTGGTGAGCTTTGTATCGCAGGCGACGGATTGGCAAGGGGCTATTATAACCAGCCCGGCCTGACAGCGGAAACATTTATTGACAATCCGTTTGAATCTGGGACCAAGCTTTATAAATCCGGTGATTCAGCAAGATGGCTGCCTGACGGCAATATTGAATATTTAGGCCGCATTGACAGCCAGGTTAAAATCCGAGGTTTCCGAATTGAATTAGGTGCAATAGAAACGAAACTGAGTGAATATCCGGGCATTTTAGATCAGGCAGTAGTGGTCAAACAGCTGGAAGGACATAAAAAGCTGGCTGCATATTATACGGAGCAAAATGGACATCCGCCTATCGATCCAAACGATTTGCGCCGTTGCCTGAAATCCAGTCTGCCGGAATATATGATACCTGCGCACTTTATCCGCCTGAATGAGATGCCGTTAACACCAAGCGGGAAAGTGAACCGCAAGGAATTGGAACATCGGAAGGTCATTTTAAATAATAGAAAAACACAACACTTACAGTTATCAGAGGTAGAAGGCAAAGTGCAGCTCATTTGGGAGGATATGCTGAAAGTCAGCGGTTTTGGGCCAGAGGACGGATTTTTCGATGTGGGAGGCGATTCACTTCTTGCCGTGGCCGTGGCGGAACGAATCCAAAAAGAATTTGACTGTGAATTCAGTGTAACGGAGCTGTTCGAGTACGCCAATATCAGGGCCATCAGCCAATACATTATTGAAATGAAAAACACAGATGCGGCGGCCATTCCTCAAAATGAAAGCAAGCAGAATGTGAAGAGGGTGAAACAAACGGAACAGAAAGCGCTGCCGCCGTATTTTGAAGACAGTATTGCCATTGTGGGGATCTCCTGCCAGTTTCCGGGGGCAAAAAATCATCATGAGTTCTGGAATCAAATCAAAGAAGGCAAGGAAAGTATTCAATTTTTTTCAAAAGAAGAACTGCGAGAAAATGGAGTGCCTGAAGAATTAATTCAACATCCTGATTACGTTCCTGTGCAATCTGTGATTGAGGGAAAAGATTTGTTTGACCCAGGTTTCTTTCAGATCTCTCCTAAAGATGCTGAGTTTATGGACCCTCAGCTCCGTCTCTTATTGCTGCATTCATGGAAAGCAATTGAGGATGCGGGCTATGTGGCAAAAGAGATTCCGGAAACAAGTGTGTATATGTCTGCAAGCAACAATTCCTACAGAACGTTATTGCCGAAGGAGAGAACAGAAGGACATGAATCTCCGGATGGCTATGTCTCATGGGTATTAGCCCAAAGCGGAACGATCCCGACGATGATCTCGCACAAGCTCGGATTAAAGGGGCCAAGCTACTTTGTTCATTCCAATTGTTCTTCTTCACTAGTAGGTTTGTATCAAGCGTACAAAAGCCTAACAGCTGGTGAATCTGAATACGCGCTTGTTGGAGGCGCAACCTTGCACGCGCAGTCAGGAATAGGCTATGTGCATCAAAACGGATTGAATTTTTCAAGTGACGGGCATGTTAAGGCATTTGACGCCGCAGCTGACGGAATGGCTGGAGGAGAAGGTGTAGCTGTCGTCCTATTGAAAAAAGCTGTGGATGCGGTAAGAGACGGAGACCATATTTACGCCATCATGCGCGGAATAGGAATCAATAATGACGGAGCTGATAAGGCCGGCTTTTATGCACCTAGCGTAAAAGGCCAAACAGAAGTCATACAGAGCGTATTGGACGAAACCGATATCCATCCTGAAACGATCAGCTACATTGAAGCACACGGTACAGGGACTAAATTAGGCGACCCTATTGAAATTTCTGCCTTAAACAAAGTGTACAAGCAATACACGGACAAAATACAATTTTGCGGAATCGGTTCGGTGAAAACCAATATCGGACATTTGGATACTGCCGCAGGGTTAGCCGGCTGCATTAAGGTTGCCATGAGCTTATCTCATAACGAACTTGCGCCAACTATCAATTGCCAGGAGCCGAATCCTAATATTCACTTTGACAGCTCTCCATTTTATGTTGTCCGCGAACGAAAATTATTACAGAAAAATCAAGGTGTACATCGGGCAGCGCTGAGCTCGTTTGGGCTTGGCGGAACGAACGCTCATGCCATATTCGAACAATATGAAAATGCCCAAGATACAAGAGCGGATAACGAAGGAAATCCTCCGTACCTCATTCCGGTATCGGCAAAGAACAGGGAGCGGCTGCAAGCATATGTAAAGGAACTGCTGACATTTGTCAGTCAAAATGATCTGACAATACACTCTTTAAGGGATTTGGCATACACCTTCCAGATCGGCCGGGAGGCGATGGACACAAGAGTTATTTTTATGGCGAGCGATTTGGAAGAATGGAAGCTGCAGCTGGAGCGTTTTGTGAATGGACAACCGTTGACAGAAGGCTGTATTCAAGGAGAAAAAACGCGAGTGAAATCCGCTGATCTCTTGCTTGGAGATGAGGAAACGGAAGAACTGGTTGCATCATGGATGTCCAAAGGCAAACTGAAAAAGCTTGCCGAAGTGTGGGCCAAAGGTTTTCAGGTTGAATGGCGCCATCTTTACCCGAATGCGAAGCCGCGCCGCATGAGTCTGCCGACATATCCTTTTGCTGAAGAACGGTATTGGCCTGACATCAGCACGGGCAATCGTAAAACAGCCGTACCGTCACGCTTGCATCCTTTGGTGCACCAGAATACATCTGTTTTATCGGAGCAGCGGTTCAGCTCCAGCTTCACAGGACAGGAGTATTTTATTGCTGAGCATATCATTAAAGGGATGGCGATTTTGCCGGCAGCTGTCACGCTTGAAATGGCAAGAGCCGCTATAGAACAAGGAATTGGCGGTTTAGATGATGAGGAATCCGGAATCCGCCTGAAACATGTGGTTTGGATGCGTCCGGTTGTAGCGGGAGATGAGCCGGTTACAGTAAACATCGGACTCTATGATGAAGACGGCGGAGATATTCTTTATCGGATGTATGGTGAACCGGAATCCGCTGACGCAGACCCAATTGTATATAACCAGGGCATAGCGGAATTATTTCAGCCAAAGCATGCGGAGGTATTGGATCTAGAGGCGATAAAGAATCAATGTAATCAAGGCTTGATGGACACCTCCTTATTTTATGAAGGCATGATCGGAGCCGATTACGGTCCAGGATACAAGAGTGTGGAGACCGTTTATAAAGGAGACGGCCAGCTGCTTGCCAAATTATCGCTGCCGGGATCTGTCTCTCATACAGCAGCCGATTATGCTTTTCATCCAAGTTTATTGGATGGGGCGTTACAGGCGGCTGAATATTTGCAAAACGTCACCAGGGCGGAGCTTTCTGACAGTGAAGACTTTAAAGCTGCACTGCCATTTGCTTTAGAGGAGCTTGAAGTCTTTCATGGATGCGTTTCTGATATGTGGGTTTATGTTCAATTCAATTCAAAAAATAAACCGGGCGATCTGATACAGAAAGTTGATATTGATCTATGCGATGAGCATGGCAGCGTTTGTATACGGATGAAGGGGTTTTCGACGAGAGTGATGGAGGCTGACATACAAACAGAATCATCACATTCAGAAACCTTATTGCTTCAGCCCGTTTGGAAAGAACAAAAGGCTGGCGGAAAAGCGGATAAAGAATATGCAGAGCATCTCGTGTTCCTCTGTGAATGTGATCAGGACATGAGAAAAAAGATCGAAGCAGAAATGGAGCATGTCCATGTCTTCATCCTGGAAGCAAGGCCTGCTTCAGTGGATGGGCGTTTTCATTCGTATACGGAACAGGTGTTTAGAAAAGTGCAAGCGCTGATTCGCGAGAAACCGAAAGGAGATATTCTGATTCAGATCGTGACCTCCGCAGAAGGCGAGCAGCAATTGTTTTCTGGATTGACAGGGCTGCTGAAAACGGCCGAGTTAGAAACGGCTAAGCTGACCGGACAAATGATTGAAATCAGCAGTGAAGAAAGCGGGGAAAGTATCGCCCGCAAACTGAAAGAAAATCAAATAAGCAGCGGCACCCATATCAGATATCAAAACGGCACACGATTTATTGCAGATTGGAGTGAAATGAAAGCGGCAAGCCGTAACATCAGCATGCCGTGGAAAGACGGCGGCGTTTATCTCGTCACAGGCGGTGCCGGTGGCTTAGGCCTTATGTTCGCAAAAGAAATTGCTGAACAAACGAAAAACGCGACAGTCGTTCTGACGGGCCGTTCACCTCTGAATGATAATAAAAGAGGGAAGATTGAAGAGCTTCGCGCTATAGGGGCCGAGATCACCTATCAGCAAATGGATGTTGCCGATAAAATCGCAGTGTACCAGTTAATGAACAATATCCAGAAAGAACATGGCCGTCTTGATGGCATTCTTCATAGCGCGGGAATTATTAAAGATAGCTATTTGGCCAAGAAATCAGCAGAAGATTTGCATGATGTGCTGGCGCCTAAAGTAAAAGGACTCGTTCACCTGGATGAAGCCAGCAAGGATTTGGCATTGGATGTTTTCATTCTCTTTTCATCTCTTTCGGGAAGTTTAGGCAGCCTTGGTCAGGCTGACTATGCGGCAGCCAATGTATTTATGGATATGTATGCCGGATACCGCAGTACGCTAGCCGAACACGGTCAGCGGCATGGCAAAACGCTTTCTGTAAACTGGCCATTATGGAAAGAGGGCGGCATGAAGGTCGATCGTGAAACGGAGAAAAGACTTGTGCAGCTGGCCGGAATTGTTCCTCTGGAAGCAAAACAAGGCATACAGGCTTTTTATCAAGCGTTCAATAGTGAGGCAAGCCAGGTCATGGTGATGGAAGGCAACGTTCAGAAGATAAAACAAAACATGCTGTCAAAAACAGCCTCAGCACCTATTGAAAAGAGGGAAACAGAAAGCATGACTGAACCGGAAAAGAGCATTGACACAGGGAGTTTGCTGGATAAAGTAAAGGCGATGTTAAAGCGGGAGGTCGCCAAGCTATTAAAGGTTCCATTTGAAACGATTGATGACCATGCCGAAATGACGGTGTATGGGTTTGACTCCATTTCTATGACTGAATTCACCAACCATATCAATCGGGCATATAAACTGGCGCTGACGCCAACCGTCTTTTTTGACCATCCGACGATCCATGAGTTCGGCAAGCATTTGTCAGAAGAATATCAAGCGGTATTTGCGAAAACATTTGCTGTACGGACCAGGTCTAAGGTTCAGGCTCAGCCTGCATTTGAACAGGATAAAACCATACATGTCACCTCAAAAAGACGCCGAAAGCAGCCGGTTATGCTGCCGGCAACCATACAGAGTGAATCCGGTCCCGAGCCAATCGCAATCGTCGGAATAAGCGGCATTTTTCCTATGGCAAAAGATGTGGATGCCTACTGGAAGAACTTAAAAGAAGGCAAGGACTGCATGACGGAAATTCCGAAAGACCGCTGGGATTGGCGCGAATATGAAGGGGACCCTGCGAAGGAAGCCAATAAAACGAATGTAAGATGGGGAGGTTTTATTGACGGCATTGCGGAATTCGACCCATTATTCTTTGGCATTTCCCCGCGTGAAGCTGAACAAATGGAGCCACAGCAACGCTTATTATTGACTTACGCATGGAAAGCGATTGAAGATGCAGGGTATTCGGCAAAAAGTCTGTCAGGCACAAAAACAGGCGTATTCATCGGAACGGGAAATACAGGATACAGTTCTCTTTTATCTAAAGGGAACTCGGCAATAGAAGGGTCAGCGGCAGCTAACACGAGCCCGTCAGTCGGTCCGAATCGTGTCAGTTATTTCCTTAATCTGCATGGGCCGAGTGAACCTATTGATACGGCGTGCTCCAGTTCATTGGTAGCGATCCATCACGCCATTTCCTCAATCGAGGAAGGCACTTGTGACATGGCATTAGCCGGCGGCGTTAATACGATTATTCTGCCTGAGGTGTATATCAGCTTTGATAAAGCGGGTGCCCTGAGCAAAGAAGGCAAATGCAAGACGTTCTCAAATCGAGCTGATGGTTTTGCTCATGGGGAAGGAGCCGGCATACTGTTTCTGAAGAAGTTAAAAGCGGCCGAGGAAGCGGGAGACCATATTTATGGGGTGATAAAAGGAAGCGCAGTGAACCACGGGGGGCGTGCGGCGTCTTTAACGACGCCTAATCCGAAGGCCCAGGCGGAAGTCATTCAAAAGGCATTCCAAAAGGCGGGAATCGATCCCAAAACGGTGACGTACATTGAGGCGCACGGAACAGGTACGGAGCTTGGAGATCCGGTTGAAATTAACGGATTGAAAGCGGCTTTTAAAGGGCTGGGTGTAAAAGAAGGAGACACTTCTGCCAATCATTATTGCGGCCTTGGTTCAGCGAAGACAAACATCGGTCATTTATCGCTTGCAGCCGGTGCAGCAGGAATTATTAAAATTTTATTGCAGCTTAAACACAAAACCTTAGTGAAAAGTCTCCATTGCGAGACTGTCAATCCGTATATTCAGCTTGAAAACAGCCCATTTTATATCGTTCGGGAAACAGAAGAATGGAAAGCGCTACAGAATGAGCAGGGGCAGAAGCTGCCTCGCCGTGCAGGCGTCAGTTCATTTGGTATCGGCGGGGTAAATGCCCACGTGCTCATCGAGGAATATATTCCGAAGGCGGACGCTGGCAACATACCGTCGATCACTTCTGAACATCCAGGTATTTTCGTCCTATCAGCTAAAAATGAAGCAAGACTGAAAGAATACGCACAGCAGCTGGCTGAAGCGTTAGACCAGCATATTTACAAAGACGAAGATCTCGCAAATATTGCTTATACGCTGCAAGCCGGGCGAGACGCGATGGAAGAACGGCTGGGGATCATTTCCGGGTCAATTGAGGATTTGCAAGACAAGCTAAAAGACTATGCAGCCGGCAAAAATAATGTGGAGGATGTATATAGAGGGCGGATTGATAAAGGAACGCTGCAAATGCTGACGGAAGATGAAGAATTTCAAGAAGCGGTTGAAAAATGGATGGAGCGCGGAAAGTATGCAAAATTGCTGGAATTATGGGTGAAAGGGCTTGATGTGGACTGGGCGAAGCTGTATGGCGAGAATGAGCCGCATCGCATTAGCTTGCCGACATATCCGTTTGCGAAAGACCGTTACTGGATTTCTGATTATGTCGCAAATAGGGGAAGCCTTGAAGCCGACAAAAAAGCATCTCACATCAGCGCATCTGTGTTACATCCATTAATGCATCAAAACACTTCGAATCTCTCGGAACAGCGGTTTAGCTCAATCTATACGGGAGAAGAGTTTTTCCTTGCAGATCATGTTGTCAAAGGCCAACGGATCTTGCCGGGAGTGGCCCATCTTGAAATGGCGCGGGCTGCCATTGAGCAGGCTGCCGAGGTACAAAACGGTCAGTATCGCATTACGCTCAAAAACACAGTGTGGGTGCGGCCGATTGTAGTCGGGGAGCAGCCGGTGCAAGTACACATCAGGCTTATTCCGGAGGAGCATGGTGACATTACGTATGAAATCTACGGCAACCCGGAAATAGCCGGTGACAAACCAATAGTATACAGTCAAGGCGGGGCTGAATTACATCCTGCTGCGGATACGCCGGTCATTGATGTAGCATCCCTGCGCAAGAAGTGTCAGCAAACTCATTTCTCTGTAAACGAAGTATACGACACCTATAAAATGATTGGTTTTGACTACGGTCCAGCTTATCGCGGTGTAGAAAAGATTTATACAGCTGAACATTTTGTATTGGCAAGATTGTCATTGCATCCTTCTGTCTTAGATACAATTGGCCAATTCAGCATGCATCCGGGTCTGATGGACTCCGCTTTACAGGCATCCAGCATTTTGACAGGCGCAGGAGATAACCGGCTGACGCTGCCTTTTGCGGTTCAAGAGCTTGAAGTCTTCGGGACATGCTCCTCGAACATGTGGGTATACGCCAGATTCAGTGAAGGCAGCAAAGCGACTGATAAGGTGCAAAAACGGGATATCGATATCTTAGATGAGAACGGCAATGTTTGCGTACGGTTAAAAGGTTTGTCATTCAGAGCGGCAGAAAGCGACCCTAGATCAGCAGAGTCTGACCAAACAATGGAAACTTTGATGTTTGAGGAAAAATGGATGTCTAAGGAGATCGACAAAGACGGTCTGGAACCAGAATATGAACGGCATATTATCATGCTTTGTGAAATGAACGGACTCTCAAAAGACAGTATTGAATCAAAGCTCAAAGGAGCGGAATGTATAGTATTAGAGTCTTATCGGGAGGGTCTGGCAGAGCGATTCCAAGATTATGCCGAACAAGCGATTGAGACGATACAGAGTATCCTCAAAAGCAAGCCGCAAGGCCATGTTCTGATCCAAATGCTTACCTCAGCGCAAAGAAAGCATTACTCTTTCTCAGGACTTTCGGCGCTCCTTAAAACGGCCGGGCTGGAGAATACAAAGCTGATCGGCCAGACGATTGAAATCGATACAAACGAAACTATGAATAGGATCGCAGAGATAGTCCAAGAGAATAAAAGAAACGCAGGAGATCAGCGCATTAAATATGAAAAAGGCAAACGGTACATCAATGAATTAAATGAAATTCATACGCCTGACCGTGAAATCAGATTGCCGTGGAGGGATAAGGGTGTGTACCTCATCACAGGCGGTGCAGGAGGACTTGGATTTATTTTTGCGAAAGAAATTGCAAGCCAAGTCAAACAGCCTGTTTTGATTCTTACAGGCAGGTCCGCGCTTAGCGCTGATCAGCAATTACAGCTTAGCGAACTGCAGCGTTTAGGTGCTCGTACAGAGTACAGACGGGTTGATGTGACTCAAACGGAGGCTGCGTCCGAGTTAATCACAAGGATCACAGCTGATTATGGCGACTTGCATGGCGTGATTCACAGTGCTGGACTGCTTAAAGACAACTATCTCATGAATAAAACAAATGATGAACTTAAGCAGGTCCTCGCTCCTAAGGTAAAAGGGCTCGTAAATGTGGATAAGGCAACCGAGCATCTCGCGTTAGATTTCTTTATCCTTTTCTCTTCCATATCTAGTATCACCGGCAGCGCGGGACAGGCGGATTATGCAATGGCTAATGCATTTATGGACAGCTATGCCGCTTATCGTAATGCGCTTGTGACCGCCATGTACAGACACGGCCAAACATTGTCGATCAATTGGCCGCTGTGGAAAGAGGGCGGCATGCGTGTAAATAAAGAAACTGAAAAAATGACAATGAAAAATACTGGCGTTACGGCTATGCGAACCGAAACCGGCATTCAGGCACTTTATAAAGGGTTGGCTTTTGATAAAGATAACGTCATTGTCATGGAAGGTATCAGAGACATGATGAGAGAAAAGCTGTCTCAAAAGCAGCCTTCTGAAGATGTTCCGAATAAACCAGCGCAAGAACCGGTGACCCAGAAAGCAAGAATGGATCAAGACAGCTTATTGGACCAAATACAAGACATTTTAAAGCAAGCAATCTCTCAATTGCTCAAAATCAAAACTGAAGAGATTGATCCGGATATGGAGTTTAATCAATATGGATTTGATTCAATCACTTTGACTGAATTCGCTAATATATTGAATGAACAATACAAGCTGGATCTGACCCCTACAATTTTCTTTGAGCATGTAACTGTTTCTGCATTTGCCGCGTATTTATCAGCAGAATATCAAAATACATTCTCGGCGCAATTTGCAGTACCTGTCAAGGAGGATCTGCCTGTACAGCCTGCGGAAAAAGCCATGAGAGACATCAGGTTTTCAACCGAAAACCGTTTTGGCAAACCAAAGGAGCTGCCAGTGAAGAAGGCAGCCGAGCATGCGCCTGAGCCCGAATCTATTGCCATAGTAGGGATGAGCGGAGTTTTCCCAAAAGCAAAGGATGTTGAGGAGTACTGGATGAATTTGAAAGAAGGAACAGATTGCATAACAGAGGTTCCAAAAGACCGCTGGGATTGGCGTGAGTACTACGGAGATCCGTTAAAAGAAGCAAATAAAACGAACGTCAAATGGGGCGGTTTTATTGATGGAGTAGCCGACTTTGATCCGTTGTTCTTCGGCATTTCTCCGCTGGAGGCTGAGCAGATGGAGCCTCAGCAGCGTCTATTAATGACCTATGCTTGGAAAGCGATAGAAGAAGCGGGACATTCAGCCCAAAGCCTATCAGGAACCAAAACGGGCTTATTCATCGGTACTGGAAACACGGGATACAGCTCTCTTCTCTCAAATGTAGATATCGAAGGCTCAGCAGCTGCTAATATGAGTCCTTCTGCCGGACCAAATAGAGTCAGTTATTTTCTGAACATTCATGGACCGAGCGAACCAATTGACACTGCATGTTCAAGCTCACTGGTCGCCATTCATCATGCAGTTTGTGCAATTGAAGCTGGAAACTGTGAAATGGCGATCGCGGGAGGCGTCAACACGGTTGTAACACCGCAAGGCCACATTGCCTACGATAAAGCAGGGGCTCTGAGCAAAGAAGGAAAATGCAAAACGTTCTCTGATAAAGCCGATGGATTTGCGGTCAGTGAAGGTGCAGGCATCCTCTTCCTGAAAAAACTAAAGGCGGCGGAACGCGACGGCGATCATATTTACGGTGTGATCAAAGGAAGTGCGGTAAATCACGGAGGCCGCGCGAATTCTCTGACGACTCCTAATCCGAAGGCTCAGGCAGAAGTCGTAAAAACCGCTTATATGAAGGCGGGAATCGATCCGAGAACTGTGACGTATATTGAAGCGCATGGAACCGGAACGGAACTTGGCGATCCGGTAGAAATTAACGGGCTGAAGGCTGCATTTAAAGAACTGTACGAGAAAACGGGAGATCCTTCTGTTCATGCCAGCCATTGCGGACTGGGTTCAGCGAAGACAAACATCGGCCATTTATCGCTCGCAGCCGGTGTAGCCGGTGTCATCAAAATCCTGTTGCAGCTAAAACACAAAACGCTGGTAAAAAGTCTGCACAGTGAGACGATCAATCCGTATATCAGATTGGAAGACAGCCCATTTTATATCGTGCAGAAATCCAGAGAATGGAAATCGCTGCGGGATGAAAACGGACGGGAGCTGCCTCGCCGAGCCGGAGTCAGTTCATTTGGCATAGGCGGTGTCAATGCCCATGTGGTCATTGAGGAATATATTCCAAAAGAAACTGCTCCATCTGAACAAGCGCCAGCAGTGACATCACAGAACCCGGGCATCTTTGTCTTGTCGGCAAAGGAAGAAGATCGCCTGAAGGACCAAGCACAGCAATTGGCGGATTTTATCAGCAAACATTCAATCTCAGATCGTGATCTCACTGATATTGCTTATACACTCCAAGAGGGGCGCGATGCAATGGAGGAGAGATTAGGGATTATCGCTGTCTCGGTTCAAGATTTGCTGGAGAAACTGTACCTCTTTATAGAAGGACAAACCAATGCGACCAACATGTATAGAGGCAGGGCGAATAAAGGGATATTACAGACACTCAGGTCAGACGAAGACATTCAGAAAACACTCAAAAATGACTGGGAACCCGAAGTTTATACAAAACTGGTTGAATTATGGGTAGCAGGATTAAAAATAGATTGGAACAAACTGTACAGCGGCAAACTGCCTAACCGCATCAGCTTGCCGACCTATCCATTTGCAAAAGAGCGCTACTGGATATCGGATATGAAAGAGGAGGCAATCACGCAAAAGGCACCGACAAAAACTGTCGATACAGCAGTTTTGCACCCATTAGTACAAACCAACACTTCTGATTTGACAGAGCAGCGTTTCAGCTCAATCTTTACAGGCGCTGAGTTCTTTTTCAACGACCACAAGGTGAAGGGAAAGCCGGTCATGCCGGGGGTCGCGTATCTTGAGATGGTGCATGCAGCCATTTCGCAGGCAGTGCGAGGGCTCAAAGATCATCAATCTGTCATTCATATAAAAAATGTTGTTTGGGTGCAGCCGATTGTGGCGGACGGTCAGCCTGTCCAAGTGCATATCAGTCTTGAACCTCAGCACGATGGTGAAATTGCTTTTGAAATCTTTACAGAAGAAGGTGAGAGCGCACGAAAGGTACACAGTCAGGGCAGTGTTGAGATAAGAGAAGCAGGAAACATTCCTTCTCATAATATCAGCGCGCTACAATCGCAATGCAGTCAAAGCATACTGTCAAATGAACAGTGCTATGAGTTATTTAAAGCGATCGGCATAGAATACGGGCTTGGTTTTCAAGGAATACAGCAGCTTTACATTGGCCGCAATCAAGCGTTGGCAGAGCTTTCGCTGCCGTCTGGAGTATCTCAAACGCTGAACGAATTTGTACTTCATCCGAGTATGACGGATTCTGCTTTACAGGCGTCGATCGGGTTAAAGCTGAATTCCGGAGATGAACAGCTTTCATTGCCTTTTGCACTGCAGGAGCTTGAGGTATACAGCCCATGTACAGAAAACATGTGGGTCTCTGTCGCCTCGCGTCCAAACGAGGACAGAATACAACGGCTGGATATTGATCTATGTGATGAACAAGGCCAGGTATGTGTAAGAATCAAGGGCATCTCCTCAAGAGTGATAGAAGAAGACATACAACGCCCGGAAAAAATAAAACCATCTGACAGCAAGGCGTCTCTTAATGGAGCGCTTCTAATGGCGCCGGTATGGGATCAAGTGCAAACGGAGAATAGCAGGATCATTCCGTCTGCTGATGAGCGTGTTGTCATTCTAGGTGGGGATGAAAACAGCAGAAACGCTGTACAAAGACAGTTCCCGCTTGCCAAAGAGCTGCACATCAAGCCGCATGATTCTATTCATCAGTTGGCAAACGAGCTTGAAGCATTAGGGGCATTTGACCATATTGTGTGGATTTCTCCTTCCCATATTGCGGAGTACGAAATCGGTGATGACATGATTGAAGCCCAAAACCAAAGCGTTATGCAACTGTTCAGGCTCATTAAGGCGATGCTTTCTTTAGGCTATGGAGAGAAGACGATAAGCTGGACGGTCGTGACAGCGAATACGCAATGTGTTGGTCAGCATGACATTGTCAATCCAATTGATGCCGGTCTTCACGGTCTGATCGGCTCGATGGCAAAAGAATATACAAATTGGCAGACAAAACTGATCGATGTAGATCGAAATAAGGATTGGCCGGTGGCTGAAATCTTTTCCCTGCCTTTCGACCAAGAGGGAAATACTTGGGCGTATCGGAACAAAACCTGGCACAAACAGCGTCTGATCCCTGTACACAGCAATCAGCCTGTGCACACCAAGTATAAACACGGAGGCGTTTATGTGGTCATAGGCGGTGCGGGCGGAATTGGAGAAGCTTGGAGCGAATATGTGATTCGAACATACCAAGCGCATGTCGTTTGGATTGGCAGAAGAACAAAAGATGCATCCATTCAAAGCAAGCTGGACAGACTTGCGCGTTTAGGGCCGGCTCCGTTTTATATCGAAGCTGATGCCGCAAACCGAGAGGACTTGGAACGCGCTTATGCAGCCATCAAACAAATACATCGGGAAATCAACGGAATCATTCATTCTGCCATCGTTTTGCAAGACCAAAGCCTGATGAATATGGACGAGGAACGTTTCAGAAATGTTCTTTCTGCAAAAGTGGATGTAAGTGTGCAAATGGCTCAAGTCTTCCAGAAAGAGCCGTTGGACTTTGCTTTGTTTTTCTCTTCCGTACAATCATTTGCAAGAGCTTCAGGACAGAGCAATTATGCTGCCGGCTGCAGCTTTAAGGATGCTTTTGCTCATCGGCTTTCACAAGTATGGCCTTGTACAGTAGCTGTGATCAATTGGAGTTATTGGGGCAGCATTGGTGTTGTTTCCTCACCTGATTATCAGCGAAGAATGGCGCAGGCGGGCATAGGCTCCATTGAAGCCCCTGAAGCGATGGAAGCGTTGGAACTGCTGCTCGGGGGGCCGCTGAAACAGCTTGTGATGATGAAGATGGCAGACTGCGAAACGGGCAATGACTCAGGACAGAATGACGAAACAATTGAGGTGTATCCGGAAACTCACAGCTCCGCCATTGAGAAACTGCGAAGCTATCACCCGGGAGACAGCACAACGATACAACAACTGTTATAGGAGGGGAAGCGCCAATGCGAAACACAGAAGACATTCTCTGTAAGATGCTGTTAGCACAATTGCAGTCCATAGGATTTTTCGAGGAAAATAAGCCCCAGCCGGTGCTGCAGAATTTCTATGGCAGATGGTTTGAGGAGAGCCTATCGATTTTGGAGCGGCATGGTTTTCTTCAACAAACGGCAAATGGATACGCCGTAACCCGCTCAACAGAGGACATAAATGAATTATGGTACGAATGGGATGAAAAAAAAGCAGACTTGCTTCAAGACAGTAACATGAAAGCCATGGTGGTGTTAGTAGAGACTGCACTTAAAGCCTTGCCGGATATTCTGACCGGCAAGGCATCTGCCACCGATATCCTTTTTCCGAACTCATCTATGGAATTAGTGGAAGGAATCTATAAAAACAATCAAGTCGCAGACTATTTTAACGATGTGCTGGCAGACACCTTGGCTGCCTTTATGCAGGAGCGTCTAAAGCAAGAGCCTGAAGCAAGGATTCGTATACTAGAAATCGGAGCAGGAACAGGCGGCACAAGCGCTGCGGTTTTTCAAAAAATGAAAGCCTATCAGTCACATATAAAAGAATATTGCTATACAGATCTCTCCAAGGCGTTTTTACTGCATGCGGAAAAAATGTACGGTCCGGACAACCCTTATCTGACGTATAAGGTATTTAATGTGGAAGAGCCGGCGGCTGAACAACATATAGAAGTGGGCGGATATGATGTGATTGTCGCTGCAAATGTGCTTCATGCGACGAAAAATATCCGGCAGACATTGAGAAATGCCAAAACGGTTTTGAAGAAAAACGGCCTGCTCCTTCTGAATGAGATTAATGACCATAATATATATTCACACCTGACCTTTGGCTTGTTAGAGGGCTGGTGGCTGTATGAAGATCCTGATCTGCGTATCCCGGGCTGCCCCGGTTTATATCCAGACTCATGGAAAATGGTGCTTGAGAGTGAGGGCTTTCGTTATGTTTCCTTTATGGCTGAACAATCACATCAGCTCGGCCAGCAGATCATCGCAGCGGAAAGTGACGGAATCGTCCGTCAAAAAACACGAACAGAAAAACCAGCAGAAGAAATTATAGATTACCATCTAGATGAACATCATTCTCAAACGAAGGATAGTGATGAGGATTCTCTTCTTGAACAAACGACACAATTTGTGAAACATACGTTAGCAAAATCAATAAAACTATCACCGGAGCGTATACATGCAGAAACAACGTTTGAGAAGTATGGAATCGATTCTATTTTGCAGGTGAATTTTATTCGTGAGTTAGAAAAACTGACGGGTGAGCTTCCGAAAACAATTTTATTTGAACACAGCAATACGAAAGAACTCGTCGATTTTCTGATAAAGGAGCATGAAGGGAAGCTGCGGACATCACTGCTGAAAGAAAAATCACAGCCCGCAAATAAAGAAACTTCTATTCAAGCGAAGCCAGTAAAATCTGAACAGCCGTTTACATATCAAACGCGCCGTTTTAGCGGAGACCAGCAGCTAATTAAAACTCAGCAAGCAAAGGCGAATCCAAAATCAGAAACCGAAACAGCGAAAAACGTAAAGGCACTCCCTTCTCATAGAACCACACCAAATCATTACGGCACAGAAGATATTGCAATTATCGGCATAAGCGGACGTTATCCGATGTCTGAAAACGTAGAAGAGCTCTGGGAGCATTTAATAGCTGGGGATAATTGTATTACAGAGGCTCCGCAATCAAGATGGCGGACATCTTTAGTAAACACTTTATCGAAAGAATCATTACAATCGTCAGATAAGAAGCGCTACGGCGGATTTTTAAAAGACATACATGCGTTTGATCATCATCTTTTTGAAGCGGATCAGAATCAAGTAATGGAAATGACGCCGGAACTTCGTTTATTTTTAGAAACCGTCTGGGAAACATTTGAGGACGGCGGCTATTCCCAAATCCAATTAAATGAACTGCAGGACAACGGAACGGGAGTAGGTGTCTTTGTTGGAAACATGTATAATCAGTATTTTTGGAATATCCCTTCATTAGAACAAGCGGTGCTGAGCTCTAATGGCGGAGATTGGCATATTGCAAATCGCGTTTCTCATTTTTTTAACCTGACAGGACCAAGTCTGGCTGTCAGCTCCGCATGCTCCAGTTCATTAAACGCAATCCATCTTGCATGTGAGAGTTTGAAACTGAAAAACTGTTCGATGGCAATAGCCGGCGGTGTCAATTTAACACTGGATCTCTCAAAATATGATGCGCTGGAGCGCGCAAATCTTTTAGGGAATGGAAATCAAAGTAAGAGCTTTGGCACAGGAAGCGGGCTTATTCCGGGTGAAGGCGTCGGAGCCGTCCTGCTAAAACCGCTATCTAAAGCGATAGAAGATCACGACCATATTTATGCTGTCATCAAAAGCAGCTTTGCCAATCATTGCGGAGGAAGGCAGATGTATACAGCGCCAGACCCGAAGCAGCAAGCTGCATTAATCTCCAAGTCCATTCAGCAATCCGGCATTGATCCGGAAACAATCGGCTATATAGAATCTGCGGCAAATGGTTCAGCATTAGGTGACCCGATTGAAGTAATCGCACTATCTAATGCATTTCAACAGTATACAAATAAGAAACAGTTTTGTGCGATAGGCTCTGTAAAATCGAATCTTGGACATTTGGAGGCGGCTTCCGGCATTTCTCAGCTCACGAAAGTTCTGTTGCAGATGAAAAAGGGGACGCTTGTGCCGACGATTAATGCCACCCCTGTCAATCCAAATATTAACCTGGAAAACACAGCATTTTATCTGCAAAAACGAACGGAGCCGTGGCAGCGGTTAAAAGATCCCGATACAGGAAAGCATCTGCCCAGAAGAAGCATGATTAATTCTTTCGGAGCGGGAGGGGCCTATGCGAATCTCATTATAGAAGAATTTATCGGCGCTGCAACTGAGCAGCAACATCCAGTGCCTCACCAGCAGGAATATCTGGCCGTTTTTTCTGCGAAAACGAAATGGAGCCTGCTCAGCTATCTTGAAAAACTGCGAGTGTTTTTAGAAAAAAAACCATCTTCTTCTATTGGAGCAGTTGTACGCTCACTGCACAGGATCAACCATGACTTAGAACATCGGGCTGCACTTTCGGTATCGTCGACGCAGGAATTGATTGAAAAACTAGAGATTCTCCAAAAAACAAAAGGAAGCTCACTCCAAGATGGTATCTATACATCCTTTGATTTACAATCAGATGCGATTTCTACGAATGCAGGGTCAGCCCATGAAGAAACAAGCTTAACCGCACAGCAATGGGCTGCGGGGGCTTCGATTCATTTTGACCATATACATCAAGGGAATGAAACTGGCCGGATCAATCTGCCTCACTATGCATTTGACCATCAAACAGTCTTTCAATTTGGTGCCCTGCCTCATGAAGAAGGGAAAAGGCATGATGAGCAAACGGTTAATCATCCGCTGATACAAGATTCATTCGTATACGATGAGCCTTACGTTCAAGGCCATGTGTTCAACAAAGAACGGGTGCTCATCGGTGCAACCTATGCAAGTCTTGCGATTGACGCATTTTTTGAAATGTTTCCTGAGGAAATCAGCGGCCGTATCAGTAAATTAAGTTATCTAAACCCTGTTGTCATAAACCAAGGGCAAACAATTGAAGTGAAAGCTGATCCTCTTCAGAAAGATCATGCAATCGATTTGCCAATCATGTATCGTGAGCGGGCATCTGAGACGTGGAAGCCTGCCGCAATCGGGCAATGCCAAAAAGATCATTTTGAAACAAAAAAAGTCAACATCGAAAGCGTAAAACGTTCGTTAACAGAGCTGGATCATATTGACCAAATGTATCAAACCATCGACGGCGGCGTTGAGTGGGGAGACTTATATAAAACCATCACTCATCTGTACAGAGGCAATAATTCAATCCTTGCAAAAGTGCGTTTGTCTCAAAACGGCATGGCAAATGCGCATCATTACACTGTCAGCCCATTGATTACAAACAGTGCTTACCTGGCAATTCTCAGTTTCATAGAACAAATAGACATAGAGGGGCATTTCTTGCCATTTGGAATCAACGATATTCAATTCACAAAAAATAAAATAAGAGAAGATTGCTGGCTTTTGATTACTTTGGTTAAGAATACCGGTGAAATGCTGCTGTTTGACATCGATGTGATGAATGAAGCGTCAGAAACGGTGATGCGCTATTCAGGTTACTCTTTAAAGCAATTCCGCTTAACAGATCGAGGAAGCAAAGAGGAAAATCAGGAAGTTCAAATACACGATATAAGAGACCGTATTCGAAGCTATCTCACAGATAAACTGGCTGATAAGGCGGCCAATCCATCAAAACTGTCTCTTGCAAAAGTTCATATCATGGATTTGGGGATCGATTCTTCCCAATTGATTGCGTTGACAAGAGAGCTGGAATCAGCGACAAAGATTGAGCTAAATCCTACATTGTTTTTTGAATATTCGACTCTTCAAGAACTGGCCGACTTTTTTGCCGAGAAACATGAAAAATCCTTTGTTCAATTGTTTGGAGGGGTCAAGCAACAGCAGAAATCCCCGAATATAAAAGAAAATAAAATAATGCAAATGCAAACCTATGAAAGAAAGACGGATGAAACAAAAGAATATACGGCAGACGGTATAGCCATTATCGGCATGTCAGGGCAGTTTCCAAAAGCAAACAATGTAACGGAATTTTGGGATAACCTGGTTCATGGGAGGAATTGTATTTCTGAAGTGCCGGAAGAACGCTGGGATTGGCGAAAATATACCGAAAATACTGATGGGAAGCAGTCAAGCCTTCAATGGGGCGGGTTTATAGAAGGCATAGGTGAGTTTGACCCGCTGTTTTTCGGCATTTCACCGAAAGAAGCAGCGACAATGGATCCCCAGGAGTTTCTGCTTTTGACACATGCGTGGAAGGCGATGGAAGACGCCGGTATAACAGGCCAAGCCTTATCCAGCTGCCCGACAGGAGTTTTTGTCGCAGCCGGCAATACCGATGCGGCTGTGATTCCTTCCTTAATGCCAAACCGTATTTCCTATGCACTGAATGTAAAAGGGCCAAGTGAATATTATGAGGCAGCCTGTTCCTCAGCTCTTGTCGCTTTGCACAGAGCGATTCAATCCATTCGAAACGGCGAATGTGAGCAAGCCATTGTTGGCGCTGTGAACCTTCTGCTCTCACCAAAGGGCTTTATCGGTTTTGATTCAATGGGATATTTGAGTGCGGAAGGAAAAGCCAAGTCCTTTCAAGCAGAGGCGAATGGATTTGTTCGAAGTGAAGGTGCAGGGGTTCTCATCATTAAACCTTTACAAAAAGCCATTGAAGACTCTGATCATATTTATTCTGTCATTAAAGGGACAGGTGTATCGCATGGCGGCAGGGGAATGTCACTGCACGCGCCTAATCCGATCGGAATGAAGGATGCGATGAAGAAGGCTTACCAAGGGTCGCAAGTAGATCCGAAAACGGTGACTTATATAGAAGCGCACGGGATCGCCTCGCCAGTGGCTGATGCTATAGAAGTGGAAACGTTGAAATCGGGATACAGACAGCTCGAATCGGAGCATTCGCACCAACTGCAAGGAGAAATGCCATGTTACATCAGCAGCTTAAAGCCGAGCATCGGGCATGGAGAACTGGTCTCAGGCATGGCTGCTCTTATGAAAGTCAGCATGGCGATGCAGCATAAAACAATACCTGGTATTCCCGGTTTTGATTCATTGAATGATCAGGTGTCAATAAAGGAAACGCGTTTCCGGATGATTGACAGAAACCAGCAGTGGGAAGAAATACAGGATGATGCTGGCAGAACGATACCACGCAGAGCAAGCATTAATAGCTATGGTTTTGGAGGAATAAACGCGCACATCATCTTAGAAGAATATGTTCCTTCTAATACAGAACCAGCAATTGAACATACAGATGAGCCGCACATTGTGGTGCTTTCTGCAAAAAACCAAGACAGACTAAGAGCCGTTGTTCAACAGATGCTTGACTATGTAAAACAGCAAAAAGAACTGTCTTTACAAAATTACGCTTACACACTTCAAGTCGGACGAGAAGAGATGAGTGACCGGATGGCCTTGGTCATCCGCAGTAAGGATGAACTCGTGCTCGGATTGGAAGAGTACTTAACAGCTGCGGAAAAAGCCGAAAAGCCGAAAAGCACTGTACCTTGCTTTATCGGAAATTCAGAAGAAGGCTTGTCAGATATCGGCGCCTTGCTTGAGGGAACATTGGGCGATATCGTGATGCAGACACTATTGTCTGAAAACCATCTTGAAAAGATCGCGTTTTGCTGGGCAAAAGGAGTGCAAATTCCATGGGAGCAGCTTCATCGAGGAAAAGGTGCGCGGAGAATATCATTGCCCGCCTATCCGTTTGAAAAAAGAAATTGCTGGAATGACTTTCTGTCACCAGAAATAGCACCTGCTTTTTCAAATGCTGAGATTCCCCTTCACAAAAGAAACGATATTCAAATGATATCTGATGTATTGGGCATGACGCCTGAAGAATTAAATCCTCAAAAGGCATTACAAGATTACGGGTTTGATTCTATCGTTTGTATACAGTTATTGCAGCAATTGCAAGCAGAAGCTGGCCTGTCAATCAGCCTGGCAGAGCTGCAAACGTGTCAAACCGTGCAGAATATGGTGGACTTGATAGCAACGAAACGGGAAAACACAGTACAAGACCATTCAGTCCAGACTGTCAGCCGGTCATTTCCGGAATTGATACCGTTAAACGATGGCAAGCGGGGGCGCCCTGTATTTTGGTTTCATGGAGGAGTAGGCGGTGTAGAAATCTATACGCCATTTGCGAAGAAAAGCCAGCGTCCTTTTTACGGCATTCAAGCCAGGGGCTTTATGACAAATCATGCTCCTTTACACGGAATTGAACAAATGGCTTCCTATTATATAGACATTATGCGAGCCGTACAGCCGGAAGGCCCTTATGATGTAGGCGGATATTCCTTAGGCGGACTGCTCGCATATGAAGTAACACGCCAGCTGCAAAGCCAGGGGCTTGCTGTAAAAAGCATGGTCATGATTGATTCCCCTTACAGTCCTGGACGTGAACAAAATGAGTCTTCTGTAAAAACGTCAATGCTTCAAACGATAAATACGATGCTTGCATCTATTGTTCAGCCGGAAAAGCTTACAGACGTTCTCATCAGCCGTGAAGAGGTAGATGTTGACAGAGAGGAAGAGGAATTTTTAACTGAACTGATTGGTTTAGCAAGAAAGCGGGGATTAAACAAACCGGAGAAGAGAATACGGACTCAGCTTAACCAAATGGTCAAAGCTCAGCATGCTTATGAATTTGAGGCGTACACTGTGCAGCCGCTTGTGGATCCTGAAGCGGTAAAATGTTATTATTTCCGCAATAAAAGCAGGTCATTCCTTGGCGACTTGGACATTTACTTTACCATTTTAAATGAAAAAATACCGTTGGATGATACTGACTACTGGGAGGAATGGGAGCGGCAAATCCCTCAATTTCATCTGGTGGATGTCGATTCCAGCAATCACATGATGATGTTAACAGAATCTAAAGCGTCCAGCGCCATGCTGGAGTTTTGTGAAAAACTATACTCAAACAGAGGCGTAGTAAACGCGAATTTCCTTAAGGCTTTTCGCAAAAAACATGAAGCCAGCGAAGAAAACGCTGATGAATTGGTAAAGCGCTGAGGAAATTTAAAATCCCCCTTTAAAAGGGGGATTTTTATCTGCTGAAAAAATCAGCTGAGGTGTGAAAGTGAATCTTTCCTTGCAAGTGAGACTGGAAGACTTTCTAATCCTCTTAAAAAAGCATTTTTTCTCCATTTCAACTCTTCAGGCGTTACCGTAAGTTCAATTTGCGGAAATCGTTTCAGCAGTGCGTTAAACGCAATTTGCCCTTCCAATCTTGCCAGCGGCGCTCCTAAACAGAAGTGTATCCCAAAGCCGAAAGAGATATGCCGATTAGGTGTTCTGGTTATATCGAATGTTGCTGGATTTTCAAATCGTTCAGGATCTCGATTGGCAGAACCGATTCCTATAAAAATCATGTCTCCCTTTTTGATAGAATGGCCTTGGTAGGAGAAGTCTTCAATGGCCCACCGATTTGCCATCATAACGACAGGGGAGGTGTAGCGCAGCAATTCTTCAACGGCTGTATCTATCATTTCAGGATGCAGTTTCAGTTTCTCTAATTCTTCCTTGTGCTGAAGCAATGCAAGGGTGCCAGATCCGATTAAGTTAACCGTCGTTTCAAGCCCTGCTACCACCAAAAGGAACAGCATAGAGTAAAGTTCTTTTTCACTTAACGTTTGGCCGTCTTCTTCAGCATGCACAAGTTTACTGATCAAATCGTCTTTTGGCTGTATTCTTCTTTCATGAATTAACTTGCCAACATAGTCTTTAAACTCCCGAAGAGCCTGATTGGTCTGTTCTCGGTTGGCCTCTGAAGTATCAACCATGGCATTGGTCCATATTTGAAACTGTGCCCGATCCTCTTTCGGTATGCCCATCATTTCAGAAATCACGATAAACGGTAACGGAGAGGCAAAGGATGCCATAAAGTCTGTTTCATTCTCTTTTTCCATTTCATCTAACAATCGTTCAGTAATTTGTTCGATGCTGATGCGTAGATTTTCAATGGTGCGGGGGGTAAATGCTTGGTGAACCAGTGACCTTAAACGAGTATGGTCAGGTGTGTCTTTTGCCAGCATATGATCTGATACGAAATCAACGTCTTCACTGACATTGAGCATTTCAATTTGTTCTTTACTCATTACATTTTTAACGTCTCTTGTAATTCGGTTGTCTTTAAGAAATGCCATGCAATCATCGTAACGGGTGATTAACCACGCCGGATATGTACTTCCAAAACGGTGTAATTCGAATCGATGAATGGGTGCGTGTTCTCTAAAACGGCCTAAAACTGAAAAGGGGTTTTCATGAAACTCTTTAGCATGCGGATGAAACATCAAATTTTCCATTTTCCATTCTCCTCGCCTAATAGATTAAGACAGATGCATTTATTCAGTTTAGACCAGATGTAAAAGAAAGCTTTGCGCAATCTGTATAACAGAATCCCATTGGAAACGACAACCTGTTATGTCTAAAACTATATATCTATTTTAGGTGCCGTTCAATAGTTTTGGGACGAAAATATCGGCTTGCGGGTAAGGAAATGATTCCATGCAAAAAAGCGCCTTTGGGGCAATTTCAAAGGCGCTGTATTCTTTCGACCAGGTGAAAGTTTCTTCATTTGTTTTGTACATCAATAGTATATACCGCACGATCTGTCAGTACCTTCAATCCGCCATTTTCTTGGTGAATGTGAATATCCCCTAATAAAGGAATTTCATAAGCGTTCTGCGGAAGCGGTACGTCTCCAGCTTCAGTAAAGGTTGTTCCTTCGCCTTCCAGGACGAGTTCGTCATTTGCAACGTAGTCGTCAGGGTGGTTTGCGCTGCGTATGCCCACTTTTTGAAGGTGAAGAACAATCTGATCCAAATCTGAAATCTCGTCTTGGTTATTGGTCAGTTCGCCTTTTCTAATATCAAGCGTCTGGCCGATCCGCTCTCTCAACCATTCAGAAAGCTCAGTGTTGTTGAGTGCCATCAGTCATTCCTCCTTTTGATCTATACTGTAACTATTCCCAATTGTTTTATGTTTTACACTCTGCTGGGATATACCGGCTTATGTATGCTAAAAAACACTGCTGACCCTTTAACGAACCAGCAGTGTTCACGAAGATCATGAAATCTTATTCACCAGGAATAGCTTTCTCAGCATTGATTGCTCCGGCACCGTAAATATTCGGGTCTTCGCCTGTCCATTTATCAGACCCATTTTTAAGCAGCTCTTTCACTTCGTCCGGCGTAAGATCTGGATTTTGCTGGAGTATTAAGGCGGCGATTCCCGCACAGATCGGCGTTGCCATTGATGTCCCCGACATTGTAAAATAATGAGACCCTACACGGCTTGATTTTTGCAGCTTATCGATATATGAATTCGGTGAGCGAAGGGAAATGATGTTTACGCCCGGTGCTAAAATATCGGGCTTTTCTTTCCCGTATACAGTCGGTCCGCGGCTTGAGAAAGAAGCAACTGTATCATCTTCGCTGCTTACTGTATTGTTATCGTCAAACGCGCCGACAGTAATGACTTTTTCGCTTACACCAGGGCTTGAAATTGTCTGCGGATCAGGGCCTGAATTTCCGGCAGCAACACAGACGACAATCCCGGCGTTCCAAGCTTCTTCAACTGCTTTGACTAATGGATCTTCCAGTTCATTGTCATAACGCAGCGCATCGCCGCCAAGGGACATGCTGATAATATCAATTGGTTCATCCGGATTGTCCTCATTATATTGAATACACCATTCGACGCCTTCAATAATGTCCGCTAACGTGCCTGAACCTTGTTTGTTCAGCACTTTTACTCCGATTAAATTGGCTTCCGGTGCAGGTCCGCGGTATTGGCCGGAAGATGACGCGCCGCTGCTTGCGACATCACCTGCGCAGTGTGTGCCATGTCCATTATCATCATACGGCTCTGTTTTTTGGTTTACCATATCGGCAAATCCAATAATTCTTCCCTCTAAGTCAGGGTGCGGGTAGATTCCTGTATCGACTACTGCGACTGTAACGCCTTTACCGGTTAAGGTTTGCCCGCTTCTGACGACTTCCTTTGCATGGCTTGCTTCGGCTGCTGTGTCAAGAAGCGCTTTGACTTCGCGGTTTAAATACACTTTGCGAATATCGCTGCATTCAGAAAGAAGAGAATGCAATGCTGAAGGGGTAACCTCTGCGCTGCAGCAATTGATTTTGTTAAAACGGTTTTTTAGCTTGCTGCGTTTTTCTTTTTGTAAAACCCGTCCCGCCATTTGAAAGCCGGCCTCATGGCAGCCTTCCTCGAATTCAATGATGACCGACATTTTTTTTCTGTTTTTTAATTTTGTTTCAAAAAACTGATGTAAAAAGCAAGGAGTCCACTTGAAGGGCTTGTAGAGCTGCAAGACGCTTTCACGCAATGGCCAATCAAGCTTATGAGCGTTTGCTCTCACCATTTGTACCATAGAGTAGCCAAACATCGATTTTCCTCCTATTATGAAGTTCTCTGTATACTCTATGAGTGGATCATATGTTTGGTAAGTTTGTTTGTCCTTTAGAGGAGGCGGACAAGAGTTTGTTTTTATGAATCTTTTGAATCTGATACGAAAGAATCATGTGTACTGTTAATCATTAGGTATTGAAAAAGAACGTTTGTTCGTATTATCATTTATATATATCAAACAGGAGGAGCGATAATCGTATGAATATCTTCTTACGCCGGTCTTTGGAAGATCAGATACCAATCAGCATTATATATATGAAGAAAGACGGCACCATAACAAAAAGAACGATTATCGTCAGGCAGAAAAGCAAAACACAAATTAAAGCTTTTTGTTTTACGAACCATCAGATCAGAACGTTTTTATTAGACTCTATCCTCTCCTGTGACTTTGTGCGAACAAGGAAGCAAGAACCCCGGTTCGCAGGACTATAACAGGCCGTCCGCTTCAGCATCCCGGACAGCCTGGTTTTTAGTAAAACCTTCCTTATTCCTCTATACATTTAATTACCAAGTGAGGTTATTCCTACCTTTTTCGTTTTTCCTCTCAATCTTTTTTCACTGATATTTGAATATAACCGCTGATAAATGTGACATTCAATTGATTTTTTGAAACCGGGAACTTTTTCACTGATGATATGGTGTATACAATGGTAAGATAAAACCTATTGACTATACCTCATATAATGAACCTTGCCATTCTTGTGAAAGGAGTTTAACATGAGAAGATTTTTACTAAATGTCATATTAGTCTTAGCCATAGTCTTATTCATAAGATATGTTCATTACTCATTAGAACCTGAACCATCCAACCAGCCGGATACATATTCAAATTTCAGCAGTCTGGCAGAGAATGAGGACCCTGCTGATTATGATATTTCTTATCAAGAGAAAAAAGGGAGCAAAGTTTTAATCATGTCTCCGCACGGCGGAAGAATTGAAGGCGGAGTAAGTGAGCTTGTGCGTTATTTCAACGATGACTACTCGACTTACCTGTTTGAGGGCTTAAAGTCACATGATAATCAAACGCTGCACATTACAAGCACCAACTTTGATGAGCCATTGGCTGAAGAGAAGATCAAGGAGCACCAGTACGTTGTCGCTTTTCACGGATATAAAGGAGAAAAGAAAAATACACTTGTCGGAGGAACAGACCGTAAGCGGGCGAAAATGATTGTCAGAGCTCTTGAAAAAAGAGGGTTTTCCGCTGAATTAGCGTCCTCTCAAAGCGGCCTTGCAGGATTAAGTGCAGATAACATTAATAACCAGGGGGAAACCGGGCTGAGTATCCAGCTGGAAATCAGCCGTGAACAGAGAGAAGCCTTTTTTGATGATTTTTACTATAAAGATAGGAAATACACGAAAACCAGTGAATTCTACTCTTATGTCCGGGCGATAAAACATGTACTTGAAAAAGAATATTCCTAATAAGCAAATCAGAGGACAAAATCAAGGAAGATCAGTAGACTGAAATGGAATCCATTGAAGGAGGCAATCAAATGGCAGATCATCATTTTTATTTAAAAGCGAATTGGCCGGGAAAACGCAATGATGTCGGCACAATCGAAAGCGGGAATCTCATCACGTCTATTTCTATTCCTCAAGAAATGGACGGACCGGGGGAGGGGACCAACCCGGATGAAATGCTTCTCGGGGCAGCGGCAACCTGTTATATTATTACGCTTGCTGCTATGATGGAAAGAAGCGGACTGGAAAAAGAAGATCTGCAGATGGAATCAGAAGGCATAGTCGATGTGACAAGAGGGATCTTTACATACAAAAAAATCATTCACCGCCCCGCAGTAGTCCTCAGACACGATGCCTCAGAAGAAGACGTTGCGTTAGCCCACAAGCTTTGTGAAAAAGCGGAGTCTTCCTGCATGATCTCACGAGCCATTCAAGGAAACGTCGAACTGCAGCTAGAAGCTTCTGTAAAAATATCGGAGCAATCATAAAAAAGCAGACGGTCACTGACAGGCCGTCTGCTTTTTTTCTTTATTAGGGGCTTTTGACTGATTTAACAGCACAACGCCTGCAATAACGAGTGTCAGCCCAAATATACCCTTCAAGCTGATGGTTTCGCCAAAAAGCAAAAAACCGACTACAGCTGTAAGCGCCGTCCCGATACCGGACCAAGTGGCGTAAGCGCTTGATAAGTCTATGGTTCTTAAAGAAAAGCTTAAAAACGTGAAGGCGGACAGAAATCCGGCAGCCACTCCGATAATAGGCCAGAATTGCGTAAAGCCTTCGGAGAGTTTGAGCATTGTGCTCCCAAATACCTCAGATAATATGGCAAGAGCCAAATAAAGAAATCCTCTCATATACAACACTCCCTTACTGCCAATTAAGCAGCACAACACCTGAAATTAATAGAGCAATCCCAATAAGTCCTTTTACATTCAGTTTTTCCTTGAAAAATTTCGCACCGATAACGGCCGTCAGCACCGTACCCACGCCGCTCCATGTCGCATATGAAAGGCTTAGAGGGATGCGGTTTAAGGTAAGCGACAGCATATAAAAGGCAAGGGAATAACCAATCACGACCAATGCACTCGGCTTCCACTTTTTGAAGCCGTCAGACACTTTCAGCATGGCTGCTCCGATTGATTCTGAGCATATGGCAATTGTGAGGAATAAGTAACCGATCATCATCGTAATCCTCCTCACTCAAAATATGATAAATGTTAGGTAATGAAAAGATCATCAGCTAGAAAAATATTAGTGCAAACCTATGTATGAGTCAAGAGATTCATTTCAACTCAGATTCGGGGGATAAAAAAGACCCCTTTTATAAGGGGTCTGCCGGGTTTAGTAGTAATATGGGTACGGGGGATAAGGATATCCGCCATAAAAATAAGGGTTAAATAAAGCACTTCCTACAAGTCCGCCTACCAGCCCGCCAAAAAAAGGTCCTCCGTAAAATCCAAACGGCCGTCCAAAGCCATAGCCAAACCCAGGTCTTCCAAATCCAAAACCTGGCCGTCCAAACCCGTAGCCGAACCCTGGTCTGCCAAAGATTCTTGCATCATTTTCGTCAATGAAATATTCCACTTCGTTCATTTTTTCTTTCCTCCAATAATAAAGTGTAGATGATGCAGTGTATTCAGCCTACCCAAATTTGATTGGGCGTTCAGCTGAAAAAGAAGGAGAGTGAATTGATTGGGCCTGTATCAGTCTGACTGGGCCATGGCGCCGCCTCACGTACATGCTTATCGTGCTAAAACAACCAGTGAACAGGGGCATTATCATATCATTGAAGGTTTTACTCAGCCGGCAAACGGAACGAATACGGATCGCCATACACACTACTTCACTGGGATTACTTCGTTTGAAAATGGTCATTTCCACCGCTATTACGGGATCTCGGGCCCTGCCATTCCCAGGGCTGACGGAACACATTATCACAAAATTGAAGAAAACACTTATCTCGCTTATAACGAGCCGATTCAGATCCGTTACGGAGGCGTTGTGTACGATCCCCGAAATCACAGCAAAAAAACGCATCGCCATCATTTGAAAGGCAAGACACGGGAAATTGTCGGAAATGAGCCTCTTGGCTGGTAGAAGAAATGTTTACTGCTGCAAAAAAAGGGCAAAATGGATAGGTGGTTATATATGATGAGTGCTATAATGGGGGGAGATTTGTAAAAGAGAGTGATACATAGTGAAAAATAACAAACAGCCCGTTGTCATATTAGTCGGACCAACGGCAGTGGGGAAAACCAATTTAAGCATTCAGCTTGCTAAGGCTTTGAACGCGGAAATTATCAGCGGAGATTCCATGCAGGTTTATAAAGGAATGGACATCGGGACAGCTAAAATCTCTGAACAGGAGACAGAAGGTGTGCCGCATCATCTGATTGACATTCTAGACCCGGCAGATTCTTTTTCCACCGCGGATTATCAAGGCTTGGTCAGAAATAAAATCAGCGAGATCGCAAAAAAAGGAAAGCTTCCGATGATTGTAGGCGGTACAGGGCTTTACATTCAATCCGTCCTTTACGATTATACCTTTACGGAAGAGGCGAACGATCCGGCGTTTCGGGAAGAAATGCAGAAGGCTGCGGCGCAGGAGGGAGCTGAATTCCTTCATGCTAAGCTGGCTGCGGCTGATCCGGAGGCAGCAAAAGCGATTCATCCGAATAATACAAGAAGAGTGATTCGCGCACTGGAGATTTTACATACATCTGGTAAAACGATGTCGCAGCATTTAAAAGAGCAAAAGCGGGAGCTGCTGTACAATGCTGTATTAATCGGGCTTACAATGGACAGAGACACGCTTTACGACAGGATTAATCAGCGAGTCGATCTGATGATGGAAGCCGGACTTCTTCCGGAAGTGAAACAGCTCTACGACCGAAAATTGAGAGACTGTCAATCGATACAGGCGATCGGCTACAAGGAGCTGTACGCATATTTTGACGGATTTGTGACACTTTCTGAGGCTGTCGAGCAATTAAAACAAAACTCCAGACGGTATGCGAAACGCCAGCTGACGTGGTTTCGCAACAAAATGCCGGTTGACTGGTTCAATATGACCCCGCCTGTTGATATGGAGCTGAAAAAAAAGGAAATTTTCACACATATAGCAGGAAAACTGCAACTTTAATCGAAACTGTATGATATAGAGAATCAAGGAGGACGAAACATGAAACCGATTAATATTCAGGATCAGTTTTTGAATCAAATCCGCAAAGAAAATACGTATGTCACTGTTTTTTTACTGAACGGCTTTCAATTGCGCGGCCAGGTGAAAGGCTTTGATAACTTTACCGTATTGCTAGAATCGGAAGGTAAGCAGCAGCTTATATATAAACATGCGATCTCAACTTTTGCACCGCAAAAAAACGTCCAGCTTGAATTAGAATAGACCATAAAGATAAAACGAAATAGAAGAACCTCGGGTTTTCAGCCCGAGGTTTTTTGTGTCGCAGAAATTCCTATAGAGATTACAAAAAATACAGGAAATTGGTTATTTGTGTAAAATCCCTTTTGTTGTACAATGATTTGTAATCACTGGAAAGGGGAGAGGAAAATGAATCACAAACGAAAACGTGCCATATCATGCGGTCTGGTGTTTTTCTTAACATTGCTGTTTGTCACGTTGCCGGTATCTAAAACTTGGGCTGCAAGCGTAAATGGCACGCTGATGCAGTACTTTGAATGGTACCTGCCTAATGACGGACAACATTGGAAACGTTTGCAAGAAGATGCGGGGCATTTATCTGAAATTGGAATCACTGCTGTATGGATTCCGCCTGCATACAAAGGAACGAGTCAATCTGACAATGGATATGGCCCATATGATTTGTACGATTTAGGAGAATTTCAGCAAAAAGGGACAATGCGCACAAAATACGGCACAAAACCGGAGCTTCAGTCAGCGATCAGCTCCCTGCACTCGCAAAACATCCAAGTGTACGGTGATGTTGTTTTGAATCATAAGGCAGGCGCGGATGCAACGGAAGATGTAACCGCGGTCGAAGTGAATCCAAACGATAGAAATCAGGAAATATCAGGAGAGTATCAAATAAAAGCATGGACAGGCTTTCATTACCCGGGCCGCGGAAGCACGTACAGCGATTTTAAGTGGCATTGGTACCATTTCGACGGAGCGGATTGGGACGAATCCCGAAAGCTGAACCGCATCTATAAGTTTCGAGGGGATGGAAAGGCATGGGATTGGGAAGTATCAAGGGAAAACGGCAACTACGATTATTTGATGTATGCAGACGTCGACTATGATCATCCGGATGTTGTCGCAGAAACGAAAAGGTGGGGTACCTGGTATGCAAACGAGCTTCAACTCGACGGTTTTCGGCTCGACGCTGTTAAACATATTAAATTTTCTTTTCTGAGTGATTGGGTAAAGGCAGTCAGACAATCAACAGGAAAGGAAATGTTTACAGTTGCAGAGTATTGGCAAAATAACCTGAACGAGCTCGAAAACTATTTGAATAAAACTGATTTTAAGCAATCTGTTTTTGATGTCCCGCTTCACTATCATTTGCAGGCTGCATCCTCACAGGGGGGCGGCTATGATATGAGACATTTGCTGGACGGCACTGTTGTATCGAAGCATCCAATGCAAGCGGTAACATTTGTGGAAAATCATGATACACAGCCGGGGCAATCATTGGAGTCGACTGTACAAACATGGTTTAAGCCCCTCGCTTATGCCTTCATCTTAACAAGAGAGGCTGGTTACCCGCAGGTTTTCTATGGAGATATGTATGGAACAAAGGGTTCATCGTCAAGGGAAATTCCGTCGCTCAAAAATAAAATAGAACCCATTTTAAAAGCGCGTAAACATTATGCATACGGGACCCAGCATGATTATTTTGACCATGAGGATGTGATTGGCTGGACGAGGGAAGGTGATCAATCGGCCGCCCAATCAGGATTGGCTGCATTAATCACAGACGGTCCTGGCGGGTCAAAGAGGATGTACGTCGGAAAGCAAAATGCCGGCGAGACATGGTATGACATTACTGGGAACCGCTCCGATCCTGTTACAATTCATTCTGATGGATGGGGAGAGTTTCATGTAAACGGAGGTTCAGTATCCATTTATGTACAGAAGTAAGAAAGGGAGGGGCTGAAAGGCTAACACAGCAGCCTCTCTTGTTTTTTATCTTGCGTGGTCTTTTTTATAATGAGAACATAAGAAGGAGGAAAGTGTATATAATGTAAAAAATTTGAACGTAAGAGGAGTGAACGAATGTTTTCTGAATCTGAAGCGGAGTTGAGACGAATCAGAATTGCACTTGTCTGGATTGCTGTGTTCTTATTGTTTGGTGCGTGCGGGAGAGATGAAACAGTGATTGAAACAGATAGCGGAGATTCTTATGAAACGCCCCAGCCAAGTTCATTTCCGCTCGAAAATAATCATTTTGGAATCGTAAATGACGGCAATATAGAAATTTATGAGTATAATGAGGCTGATAACAAGGTAAAGCTTAAAAAAGCGTTTCCGTCTGATGAGCTTGAATAAAATTCACAAGCATGGAATTTTACAAAGCAGACGCAGGCCGCTAAACTGAATACTGACACAGAACATACAGAGGGTGAAATGATGAAGCATAAGATTATTGTCAATCACTGGGAAGAAATCTGTGAAGACGATTCCTGCTATGAATATGGAACGAGTATTATTGTTAATGGAAAAGAATTAATCAGAGAAGCCTCAATTATAAGCGCATTGAAGGCAGTTTTAGAAGAAATCGGCGCTGATGCAGAAATAGAAGAAACAGTCGAAAGCGAAAAATGCTGTGACAGTATAAGAAAAAAAAATCTAGACTACTAAGCAGTTTTTTTTCATGTTATGATATACATCGGCTTAAAAACGACACTTCGAGTAGGATGAGAGATGATTCTCGTTCTGCTCTCTTTTTTGGGCCCTGATGAGGGTGCCAGAGAGAAAATATGAATTTTTTATTAAAACGAATCTATATATTGTGTTTTTACCAGAGGGTAGTATACTATATATAGTGTTAGTGGTTGAGAGATTCATATTTTTTGATAGGTCGTGATAAAACGTGGTACAAATCATATTTGATTCAAAAACAGGGAATGTTCAGCGCTTTGTGAATAAAATAGACTTTCAGCAAATACGCAAGGTGGACGAAATTGACCACCTGGACACTCCATTTGTTTTGGTCACCTACACGACAAACTTCGGCCAGGTACCGGCATCAACACAATCATTTCTCGAAAAATACGCCCATCTCTTATTAGGGGTCGCTGCGAGCGGCAATAAAGTATGGGGCGATAACTTTGCGAAAAGCGCCGATACCATTTCAAGACAATATCAGGTGCCGATTTTGCACAAATTTGAACTCAGCGGCACATCTAAAGACGTTGAATTGTTTACTCAGGAGGTAGAAAGAGTTGTCACAAAATCAAGTGCCAAAATGGATCCAGTTAAATAACGAAATCATGATCCAAAAAGATGGAAAATTCCAGTTTGATAAGGATAAAGAGGCTGTACATAGTTATTTTGTAGACTATATCAATCAAAACACAGTTTACTTTCACGATCTAAAAGAGAAGCTGGATTATTTGATTGAAAATCAATACTACGAAGAGGAATTCTTAAGCCTTTATTCTTTTGAAGACATTAAAGAAGTGTTTAAGACAGCTTACGCTAAGAAGTTTCGTTTTCCTTCCTTCATGAGTGCGTTTAAATTCTATAATGACTATGCTTTGAAAACGAATGACAAGAAAAGAATCCTCGAGCGTTATGAGGATCGGATCTCAATTGTTGCGCTGTTCTTCGCAAACGGGGACACTGAGAAAGCAAAAGAATATGTGAACCTGATGATCAATCAGGAATATCAGCCGAGTACACCGACATTTTTGAACGCCGGCAGAAAACGCCGCGGTGAACTGGTGAGCTGCTTCTTGCTCGAAGTCAATGATTCATTAAATGATATTTCAAGAGCGATCGATATCTCCATGCAGCTTTCTAAACTGGGCGGCGGGGTTTCTCTTAACCTGTCCAAGCTTCGCGCGAAAGGTGAAGCCATCAAAGATGTTGAAAATGCCACAAAAGGTGTTGTAGGCGTCATGAAGCTTCTTGATAACGCGTTCCGTTATGCTGACCAAATGGGACAAAGACAAGGATCTGGTGCGGCGTATTTAAACATTTTCCACCGCGATATCAATGATTTTCTCGATACGAAAAAGATTTCTGCCGACGAGGATGTGCGCGTCAAAACACTTTCTATCGGTGTCGTCATTCCGGACAAGTTCGTTGAGCTTGCGCGTGAGGACAAAGCGGCTTATGTATTCTATCCGCATACCATCTATAAAGAGTACGGACAGCACATGGACGAAATGGACATGAATGAAATGTACGACAAGTTCGTCGACAACCCTAGGGTGAAAAAAGAGAAAATCAACCCGCGGAAATTGCTCGAAAAACTGGCGGTGCTTCGTTCTGAATCAGGCTATCCATACATCATGTTCCAGGATAATGTCAACAAAGTACATGCGAATAACCATATTTCAAAGGTGAAATTTTCTAATCTTTGCTCTGAAGTGCTGCAGGCATCTCAGGTTTCTTCTTACACTGACTACGATGTAGAAGATGAAATCGGTTTGGATATTTCCTGCAACCTGGGATCGCTTAACATTCTCAACGTGATGGAGCACAAATCGATCGAAAAGACTGTTAAGCTTGCGACTGATTCCTTAACTCACGTATCTGAAACGACTGATATCCGTAATGCACCTGCTGTAAGACGGGCAAACAAAGCGATGAAATCAATCGGTCTCGGCGCTATGAACCTTCACGGATACCTTGCGCAAAACGGCATCGCGTATGAAAGTCCAGAAGCGCGCGACTTTGCGAACACATTCTTTATGATGGTGAACTTCTACTCTATCCAGCGTTCTGCAGAGATCGCAAAAGAGAAGGGCGAGACGTTTGATCAATATGAAGGATCAACCTATGCAACTGGTGAATACTTCGATAAATACGTTTCAACTGATTTCTCGCCGAAATACGAAAAAATCGCAAATCTATTTGAAGGTATGCATATCCCGACGACAGAGGACTGGAGTCAATTAAAAGCATTTGTGGCTGAACACGGCATGTATCACAGCTACAGATTATGCATTGCGCCGACAGGCTCGATTTCATACGTTCAGTCAAGCACGGCATCTGTCATGCCGATTATGGAACGGATTGAAGAAAGAACATACGGCAACTCAAAAACGTACTACCCAATGCCTGGGCTTGCATCTAATAACTGGTTCTTCTACAAAGAAGCCTATGATATGGATATGTTCAAAGTCGTAGATATGATCGCGACAATCCAGCAGCACGTTGATCAGGGAATCAGCTTTACATTGTTCCTAAAAGATACAATGACGACTCGTGATTTAAACCGGATTGATTTGTATGCACATCACAGAGGAATTAAAACCATTTACTATGCAAGAACGAAAGATACTGGGCAAGACAGCTGCCTTTCTTGTGTTGTTTGATTAAAGGAGAGTTTATAGTGACGAAAATTTATGACGCAGCAAACTGGTCAAAGCATGAAGACGACTTTACCCAAATGTTTTATAACCAAAATGTGAAACAGTTCTGGCTTCCGGAAGAGATTGCTTTAAACGGCGATCTCCTCACTTGGAAGTACCTCGGGAAAAACGAGCAAGACACGTATATGAAGGTACTGGCCGGATTGACTCTTCTTGATACAGAGCAGGGGAATACAGGAATGCCGATCGTGGCTGAGCACGTAGACGGCCACCAGCGGAAAGCCGTGCTGAATTTTATGGCGATGATGGAGAACGCCGTTCACGCAAAATCGTACTCTAATATTTTCATGACACTGGCACCGACTGAAACGATTAATGAAGTATTCGAATGGGTCAAACAAAACAAATTTTTGCAGAAAAAAGCGCAAATCATCGTCGGACTCTACAAAGCGATTAAAAAAGATGACGAGATTTCACTGTTCAAAGCAATGGTTGCATCTGTGTATTTAGAAAGCTTCCTATTCTATAGCGGTTTCTATTATCCGTTATATTTCTACGGACAAGGAAAACTGATGCAAAGCGGTGAAATTATCAACCTGATCCTTCGTGATGAAGCGATTCACGGTGTTTATGTCGGACTTCTCGCTCAAGAAATCTACAATAAGCAGACAGAAGAGACAAAAGCAGAGCTTCGCGAATTTGCCATTGACCTTTTGAATGAGCTTTATGAGAATGAGCTTGAGTATACCGAGGACTTATACGATCAAGTCGGACTCTCGCACGATGTCAAGAAGTTCATCCGCTATAATGCGAATAAAGCGCTGATGAACCTTGGATTTGATCCGTACTTTGAAGAGGAAGACATTAATCCGATCGTTTTAAACGGATTAAATACAAAAACAAAATCACATGACTTCTTCTCCATGAAGGGGAATGGGTACAAAAAGGCGACCGTTGAGCCGATCAAAGACGACGACTTTTTCTTTGATGATGAAAAAGAGCAGATATAATATCTGCTCTTTTCGGCTTGAAGGTTGAAATAGGAGGACGCAGTAATCATGGGAAAAATGGATGAAATCATCTTGGTCGCTCCGCGCGATGAAGTGTTTAAAAAAGAAAAATTGACTTTTCAAGGCGTAAACAGTGAAGATGCCCGAGTAGCAGAAATTATGGCTCAAATTGAGGCGACCTATTCTGAAATGAGAAGGGGAGACGCAGAAGAAGATCCTCATTATAAGCAGCCGATTCCTTATGTCGTCATTAAACGCGAGGATGAAGTTTTCCTTTATGAGCGGCTGGCTGGCGGCGGAGAATCACGTCTTCACAATAAGCTTTCTCTTGGCTTTGGCGGCCATATGAATCATATTGAAGGAGCTGCTTCCTTTGCCGAGGTCTTAAAGCTGAACACAGACCGGGAGCTTGATGAAGAACTGCAAATCGAAGAAGAGGATAAGCAGGCCATTGTCACATTAGGTTTGATAAATGATGATGACAACAGTGTCGGCAAAGTGCATATCGGGATTCTATCTGCGCTTCAATTAAATCCAGGCTCACATGTGGAAGTCAAAGAGAAAGAGCAAATTGCGGGTAAATGGATGAAAATTTCTGAACTAAAACAAACAGACATTTATAACCGTCTGGAAACATGGTCGCAATTCGTGGTTGACATTCTTGAATAAAAAAACCCGGTTTCTCATGAAGAGGAACCGGGTTTTTTTATCAGGCATGCTCGTCCGCAAACAGTATTATGATTCTAGGAAGACCATAGCGTCAAAGCCGGTATTCTCAGCTCTGGCAGCAAGGGCATCGGCATTATCTTTGGAAGAAAAAGCGCCGATCTGAACTTTATATAATCCGTCCTTTAAGAGCACAATGGCGTCAAAGCCCTTAGACTCTGCGCTGCTTGCAAGATTGTCCGCATTTGCTTTAACCTTAAAAGCCCCGATTTGAACCTTATATAACCCTGAGTCGGATGTTTTCTGAAGGCTGAAGGATTGCTCTAACCCGTTTGCATGTCCTCTTGCCAAGCTTTGAATAAAACTGCTCGTTTTAAGCTTGTTCGCATCTGTAACCGTATCAATAAAACCGTTTTCCGTAAGCAGGGCAGGCATTGAGGATTCCCTTAATACGTGGAAGTTTGCTGTTTTTTTACCGCGATCTGAAAAGTCGACAGCTTGTATGACTTCAGAGTGAATCTCCGATTGGTAAGTCGTTGTCGGTGCTCCGACTCCCGGATAAATGTAGCTTTCGAAACCTGTTCCGCCCCCGGAATTAATGTGAATGGATAAAAAGAAATCGGCTCCCCAGTTATTTGCAGCATTTGTCCGGTCGCTTAAGCTGACATATTGGTCGCTTGTCCGGCTCAGCAGCACAGAAACACCCTCATACTCATTCGTCAATATAGTGCGTAAAGCTAAAGCGATTTGCAAGGTTAACGTTTTTTCTTGGAGACCATTGCCTGTTGCGCCTGGATCGGACCCGCCATGACCTGGATCAATAAAAATTTTAACCATTCTCCATCACCTCATTACAGGATATGAAAAAAGACGGCTTCTGCTTGTACGATTATCATCCGGCAGAAAAATGAGGAAATAACCCCTGTTACCCGAAAAATTATTTCTCGGGAAAGCGCACAATTCAACAGGATATGACAGGAAGGTTGCTAAAAGTTTGTCTTTTAGTCGGTTTAATAAAGGTGGTTATTCAATCAAATTCAGCAGAAAGCGGAGGGGTATCTCTGTAAATGATGCTGACATACACAACGGTCTCCATGCTGCTTCAGTCTTTTTGACTGTGGTTTGGGAGGTCAGTCAGAACGTACTCAATGGAAATAACATTCAGACATTCTTTTTGTTTCCTATTAATATCACTCACTCTTGGTTGCATGGGTTAACGTTTATACTCACTCTTTTCCTCGGTGCCATTATTTTGCTCTCCAGTTCTTCATCGGATTATTGGGCATTTGTATTTGAAGAAGTATGGGGATTTGACATCATCCTAGGCTTAGTCTCTCAGGAAAGTTGATTTCCCGGGTGTTTTACCCGGATTTGTTCCAAAAAGTTGCTGGCTTTTATACATCATCCCAAAATCCTCACTCTGATGAGCCGACAATCGGTTTAGATATCCTGCGCGAAAAGAAGAATACCCAGAAATTTCTTCATCATGTAAATACTGAGCATAAAACGACGATTCTTCTCACCTTCCATCAAATTGATGACGTTGAACGTTTATGTAAACGGATCATCCTGATTGAGGAGGGAGAAATATTCGACGGACCGAAAGAAAAGCTGTCACAATTGACGAACAGTAAGAGAAGCTCAACTGTTGAAGTAGACGCCGTTCATGCAGACTGGGGTTTACTTTCATGTCAACCTACTGAAGTGAAAGGGAAGTATATCTGATAATTCATAAATTCCTCAGCTCATTACAAGCATATCTGCGCATTGAAAATATCCTAACTGAGGTTTATACATCGAAGAAATATCACTTTCATAGCTGATTGTTCTAACAAATTTGCTGAAAATAAAATCTCTTGGTTTGTCCACCCTGTGTTCGTGAATACAATAAGAAATAAAGTATTTCTCGGGAAAGCGCAGGATTCCCCATTGTTCCCGAAAAAAAGCATTTGTTTCGACACATGATAGGCGTTTGTCACATAAGGCATACGCTTGAATATCATATAGAGAGAACTGAGAGGTGAAAATGTTGGAGCGCGCTGTGACTTATAAAAACAACGGACAGATCAACATTATTCTTAACGGACAAAAGCAGGTGCTGACAAACGCTGAGGCAGAGGCGGAATATCAAGCGGCTTTGCAAAAAAACGAAGCTAAGCACGGCATTTTGAAGGAAATAGAAAAAGAGATGAACACACTGGTTGGAATGGAGGAAATGAAACGAAACATTAAGGAAATATACGCTTGGATTTTTGTCAATCAAAAACGTGCGGAACAGGGCTTGAAGGTGGGAAAGCAAGCGCTGCATATGATGTTTAAAGGAAATCCGGGAACTGGGAAAACGACAGTTGCACGGCTTATCGGCCGGCTGTTCTTTGAAATGAACGTACTGTCAAAAGGCCACCTGATCGAAGCGGAACGTGCTGACTTGGTCGGGGAATACATTGGCCACACCGCCCAAAAGACGAGGGATTTAATCAAAAAGTCATTAGGCGGCATTTTGTTTATAGACGAAGCCTATTCCCTTGCAAGGGGCGGCGAAAAGGACTTCGGGAAAGAAGCGATCGACACGCTCGTCAAGCATATGGAAGACAAACAGCATGAATTCATTTTAATTCTTGCCGGATATTCACGGGAAATGGAGCATTTTTTATCATTGAATCCCGGTCTCCAATCCAGATTTCCCATCTCCATCGATTTCCCGGATTATTCCGTCAATCAGCTTATGGAAATTGCGAAACGAATGATCGCAGAGCGGGAATACCAGCTCAGTCAGGAAGCTGAATGGAAATTAAAGGATTACTTAATGACAGTCAAAAGCACAACAAGTCCCATTAAATTCAGCAATGGCCGTTTTGTCAGAAATGTCATAGAAAAATCGATCAGAGCGCAAGCCATGAGACTTCTAATGGGCGACCAATACTTAAAAAGCGATTTGATGACCATTAAAAGCCAAGATCTTTCAATTAAAGAAGATACCGCTGGCTCGATATAGACCTCTTCCTGTGAGAGGTCTTTTTTTCTAATGTATTTCTTGTTTTCACAGCAATCGATTTGTGGTATACACATGCAGGGTTTGGTATGATAATACTACTGCCCAATATGCAATAGAAAGGAACATCCATTTGAACGAACAAGAAACAAGACAGGAAAAGGCCATTTTAGTCGGATGTCAGCTGCCGCATATCACAGATGAGCATTTTGAAAATTCCATGGAAGAGCTTGCATCACTGACAAAAACAGCAGATGGAACAGTATTGACCAGCGTCACGCAAAAACGAAACCGGGCTGACGCAGCTACATATATAGGAAAAGGGAAGGTTGAAGAGCTGAAGACGCTCGTTGAAGAGCTTGAAGCCGATCTTCTTATTTTTAATGATGAACTGTCACCAAGCCAGCTAAAGTCCTTGGCAACTGCGATTGAAGTAAAAATCATCGACCGCACGCAATTGATATTAGATATTTTTGCGAAAAGAGCAAGAACAAGAGAAGGAAAACTTCAAATCGAGCTGGCTCAGCTCCAGTATGCTCTCCCGCGTCTGACGGGACAGGGGATCAACCTTTCCCGGCAAGGCGGAGGGATCGGCGCGAGAGGACCGGGAGAAACAAAACTGGAGACCGATCGCCGCCATATTAGAAATCGCATTCATGAAATTAACACGCAGTTATCCGCTGTCATTCGCCATAGAAGCCGCTACCGGGAAAGAAGAAAGAAAAACGGTGTGCTGCAAATCGCTCTTGTCGGGTATACGAACGCGGGGAAATCAACGTGGTTTAACCGCCTGACAAGCGCTGACAGCTATGAAGAAGACCTTCTGTTTGCCACGCTGGACCCTATGACCAGAAAAATGGTGCTGCCAAGCGGCTACAGCGTGCTCCTGTCAGATACGGTCGGATTTATTCAAGATCTTCCGACGACACTGATCGCTGCATTCCGCTCAACGCTTGAAGAAGTAAAAGAAGCGGATGTGATTCTGCATCTGATTGATTCCTCAAATGAGGAGTACACAGGGCACGAAAAAACGGTGCTTCGCTTGCTGGAAGAGCTTGAAGCAGATGATATCCCGGTGCTGACGGCTTATAACAAACGCGATCAAAAGCTGCCTGACTTTATCCCGTCCGTTGGAAAGAATCATATCATGGTCAGTGCAAGATTTGAGGAGGATGCTGAAAAGTTTAAGGAAGCCATCCAGCGTTATTTGCGCCAAGAACTGTTAACGCCTTTTGAAGCGCAGGTACCGGCAAGTGAGGGCAAGCTTCTCTCCAGAATCAAATCCGAAACGATGGTTGACCGTTTTCATTTTAATGAAGAAAACGAACAGTACGACATATCAGGATATGTACAAGAAGAGCAAAGTATCATCGGTGAATTGAAGAAGTATATGTAAGAAGGGAATACAAGGACATGTTCGAAACTTTAACACACGGAGATTTATTAAAAAAAACAGCAATGGAAGTGGAAACGGAAATTGCCGGCATTCATAAACAAATAGAAGAAATCAGTGAACGCAATGAATGGAGAGTGCTTCAAAGCTATAGAAAACACAAGGTGAGCGACACTCATTTTACGCCGTCTACAGGATACGGCTATGATGACATCGGAAGAGATACACTTGAAAGCATTTATGCAGATGTGTTTGGGGGCGAAGCCGGGCTTGTCAGGCCTCAAATTATATCAGGCACACATGCGATTTCCATTGCTTTATTCGGTGTCCTCAGACCGGGGGACGAGCTGCTTTATATCACAGGCAAGCCGTATGATACGTTAGAAGAAATTGTCGGCGTCAGAGGCGGAGAAAATTCTGGATCGCTAAAGGATTTTCAAATCGGCTACAATGCGGTTGAACTGACTGAAGACGGAAAAATAGATTACGATGCTGTCGCTGCAGCTATCAATCCGAAGACAAAGGTGATCGGCATTCAGCGCTCAAAAGGATATGCCAATCGTCCTTCTTTCTTAATTAGTGAAATCAAAGAAATGATCCGCTTTGTAAAAGAAATCAATGAAAATCTTATCGTATTTGTGGACAACTGTTACGGAGAATTTGTAGAAGAGCTGGAACCTTGCCATGTAGGCGCCGATCTCATGGCGGGATCTCTTATTAAAAATCCGGGAGGCGGTCTTGCCAAAACAGGCGGGTACCTCGTTGGAAAATCTGAATGGATCGAGGCTTGTTCATACCGAATGACTTCACCGGGCATCGGCCGGGAAGCCGGAGCGTCTCTTTACTCGCTCCAGGAAATGTATCAAGGCTTCTTTTTGGCGCCTCACGTTGTGTCACAAAGCTTAAAGGGAGCGGTGTTTACAGCGAGATTCCTTGAAAAACTGGGCTTCACTTCAAACCCGAAATGGGATGCGAAAAGAACAGATTTGATACAATCCGTTGAGTTTTCCGACAGAGAAAAGATGATTGCCTTTTGCCAGGCCATTCAATATGCATCGCCGATCAATGCCCACGTGACGCCTTATCCAGCCTACATGCCGGGATACGAAGATGATGTGATTATGGCAGCGGGCACATTTATACAAGGAGCAAGCATTGAATTATCAGCTGATGGCCCTATCCGCCCGCCATATGTAGCGTATGTCCAGGGAGGATTAACCTATGCGCATGTGAAAAATGCCATATGCAGTGCAGTGGATTCTTTAATGGATAAGAAATTAATTTGAATAGTTTAAAATTTTCACTGAATTTCATGTTAAGAATCCTTACATGTTATTGACACAAAATATAACATCACCTATAATGAAACTAAGTTAAGAAAAGGAGGAAATTGAGATGAGTGATAACATTCGCCGCTCAATGCCTTTATTTCCAATAGGAATTGTCATGCAATTGACCGAATTATCAGCAAGACAAATTCGGTATTATGAGGAAAATGGACTGATATTTCCAGCTAGAAGCGAAGGAAATAGACGGTTATTCTCATTTCACGATGTAGATAAACTGTTAGAAATTAAACACCTGATTGAACAAGGTGTAAACATGGCAGGAATTAAACAAATTCTGGCGAAAGCTTCGGCCGAGCCGGAACAGAAACAAAATGAGAAGACGAAGAAACCAATGAAACATGATCTGTCTGATGACGAACTGAGACAGCTCCTGAAAAACGAGCTTATGCAAGCCGGCCGTTTTCAAAGAGGAAATACATTCCGTCAAGGCGACATGTCCCGCTTCTTTCATTAATCCGTTAGCAACTGTTTTGCTATATACATTTACCTTTTAGAGGAGGAGTTTTACGAAATGGCAAAGTATACAAGAGAAGATATCGTAAAATTAGTAAATGAGGAAAACGTCAAGTACATCCGCCTGCAATTTACCGACATTCTTGGAACAATCAAGAACGTTGAGATTCCTGTAAGCCAGCTTCCAAAAGCACTTGATAATAAGGTCATGTTTGACGGATCTTCTATTGAAGGTTTCGTTCGCATCGAAGAATCAGATATGTACCTGTATCCTGATCTAAATACATTTGTTATCTTCCCATGGACAGCTGAAAAAGGTAAAGTAGCACGTTTCATCTGTGATATTTACAATCCGGATGGCACACCTTTCGAAGGTGACCCGCGAAACAATTTAAAACGGATTCTGAAAGAAATGGAAGATCTGGGCTTCAGTGATTTCAATCTAGGACCTGAGCCTGAATTCTTCTTATTCAAATTAGACGAAAAAGGCGAACCGACTCTTGAATTAAACGACAAAGGCGGATATTTCGACTTAGCTCCAACTGACTTGGGAGAAAACTGCCGCCGCGATATCGTTCTTGAGCTTGAAGAGATGGGCTTTGAAATCGAAGCATCTCACCACGAAGTAGCGCCTGGCCAGCATGAAATCGACTTTAAATATGCTGGTGCAGTCCGCTCTTGTGACGATATCCAAACGTTTAAACTAGTTGTTAAAACAATTGCCCGCAAACACGGTCTGCATGCGACATTTATGCCAAAACCGTTGTTCGGTGTGAACGGTTCAGGTATGCACTGTAATCTATCACTCTTCAAAGATGGCGTTAACTCATTCTATGATGCAAACGCAGATCTTCAGTTAAGTGAAACAGCGAAACACTTCATTGCAGGTATCGTGAAGCATGCAACAAGCTTTACAGCAGTAACAAACCCGACAGTGAACTCTTACAAACGTCTTGTTCCTGGCTATGAAGCACCTTGCTACGTTGCATGGAGCGCGCAAAACAGAAGCCCGCTTATCCGTATCCCGGCTTCCCGCGGCATCAGCACACGTGTTGAAGTGCGCAGCGTAGATCCAGCTGCGAATCCGTACCTAGCACTTAGCGTCTTGCTTGCTGCAGGTTTAGATGGAATCAAAAACAAACTAGAAGCGCCAGCTCCAATCGACCGCAACATCTACGTGATGAGCAAAGAAGAGCGCATGGAAAACGGAATCGTCGACCTTCCTGCAACACTTGCTGAAGCATTAGACGAATTCAAATCAAACGAAGTGATGGTCAAAGCTCTAGGCGAGCACCTATTCGAGCACTTCATCGAAGCAAAAGAAATCGAGTGGGATATGTTCCGCACGCAAGTACATCCTTGGGAGCGCGAACAGTATATGTCTCAGTATTAATCTGATAAACCTTGATTTGATAGGGTTTTAGATTAATAACTAGGTGGTCAAGTCAAGTGGGATAACTAGAAACAACTAGTTTGACCACTTTTTGACCACCAAAAAAATTAAAAAAATTTAGGACAAAAGTGAATTCATGTATTCTTCATAACCATCCACTGATGTATTTTCAAGCTTCTCAGATATATGAGAGTATACGTCCGATGTGATGGTTATATTTTTATGTCCGAGTCTTTCTTGAACAAACTTCATACTTGCACCTGATTCTAGAAGAAGGACAGCATGAGTATGTCTTAAACCATGAATTGGCATTTTTTCTAATCCAGCTTTCTTCAGAATGCGATTGAGTGCATTGAAGAGGGTAGACTTTGGTAAAGGTTTTCCATCCTGTCTACAAAAAACAAGATCTAATTCATGTTCGTAAATCTTATTAAAAACTATTCTATTATCATTTAAATAGTTCATGTGTGTTGTTAACTCTTTTGCTAATGAATTGCTAATTTTAATTCTTCTTTCGGATTCATATGTTTTTGTTTCTCCAAATATTTCTTCTCCCTCTTTAACTTGAAAGTCTAATGATTTGTTAATGTTGATGAAGTTATTTTTTAGATCAATATCCTTTCTTTGTAAAGCAGCTGCTTCTCCCTTACGCATTCCTGTTTCAAGTAAAGTTTTAAAGAAGATATAGTACAAATAATTATCTTGTCTTGCAAATTTAAGGAAGAGGGAAATATCATCTGACTTAATGTATTCTAACTTTTCTTTTTTCTTAGATTTAGCCCTTGGAATTGTTACCCCTTCACATGGGTTTTCTTCAATTTTTTTAAGAGGCTTTACTGCCGTAGCTAAAGCGTTGAACATTGTCCCGTGAATGATTTCAATTGTTCTTTTGCTGTATCCCTGGTCTGCTAAATAATTAATAAATTTTTGATAACGTAAGGGTTTAATATCTTTTAGTTTAATCTCCTTAAAATAGGGGAGAATTTTTGTATTAACATTTCGTTCATGAAGAATGTAAGTGTTTTTCCTAACATTACCTTGTTTGTATTGAGCGAGCCAATCTTTAAGATAATGCTTTAAAAGGGTTTCTCCTCCGTTAATTTCTAAATCACCTATCAATCTTTGCTCTTCTTGTCTTGCAGCTATCTGTGCCTCTTTTTTTGTTTTAAATCCACTTTTGGAGACTTCGATTGGCTCTTGAGTTAAAGGGTCTTTATGTTTTATTCTGTATTGCCATGTAGTTCCTCTTTTTCTGAAACTAGCCATATTATTCCACCTTTCGTTTGTAACATATCCCATTTTAGCACTTAGTTTTTTGAGGGACAATCAAAAAATTCAGATAAGTAAGTCTCTAGCATATATTGAAGTGAATTTCTCCTCTTTACTCTAAATAAAAGCTGTTTGAATACATCCTAAATTTAAAGTATCCTGTATATGTATCATAGTTGGTATATCAGCCACTATAGGCCAGAGAGTTCCCTCACATACTCTCTGGCCTTTTGTTTAAAAAAGCTAAAAATCCCTTTAAAAGGGCTTTATATCTAACACATTATCTAGGAGTTCTGAAAACTTTATAATCATAACCTATTTGTTTGCTATATTTACTGTCTTTGTAGACGTACATATCAACGATTGTGTATCTATACTTTTTGTCGTAGGCTAAGTATTGGGTTGTTGAGTAATAACGAGTTGGTTTTTTGTGATAGAATGTTCCAAACACAGCTTGAGCGAATATACCAGCCCAGGAGTATTTAAGACCAGGTAATCCTGCAGCAATTCTTGCTCCTAATTCAGCTGCAGTGTCTATGTTCTTAGAGTTCCCTCTAAAATGATCTACAACCTTCCATTTTGTTGATGGTGGTACAGCTTGAATTGAAATTTCTCCATTCTCTTGGATGACTGGAACTGATGATGTTTTAACTAATTCTTGAAGTGGTGTTGAATTAACCTGAGTGATATAACTTGGTGTAGGTTCTGAGATTCTGCATGGCTAGTTAGTGGAGCCACTGTTGAGAATAGGAGTCCGAGAGATAGGGTAGTTAGAACTGTTTTTTTCACTAACAATCATCCTTTCAAGTTTTTTAATGCTTATGACTATCTGGATGCTGTATAATTATAACATATAATATACATATTTTGGAGGTTGAAATTATGAACTTTGATGACAAAAAGAGTATATTAAAGACTGTAGGGAACATATTTATGGTTCTTGTTCTTATCTCTTTATTTGTTTATGCATTCTCCAATGAATCTATTGGATGGTATGTTAAGATCACTTCTATTGTGATGTTAACTATCTCTTATATTTGCTACGCTTTAATTTCTTTGCAGGAAAAATGGTTCATTTTAACTTTGATTATCTCCTGGCTTGTGATTATTTTTTGGGTATTCTAAATCAATAAGGCTGCCGTTTACCTTCCATTTCAATGCGGAAGTATGAACGACAGCCATCTTTATTATTTACGGTGACATTAATTATCCTCCACAGGGTTACTTTTAGATTATTTGGATTTCCTTTCGATGAGGCGCTTTCTTCTGGGACGGATTTTAACTCCAGAAAGTCTTTTTTCAATCTTAAATAACAAAGTAGGCGGATGATTCAGAATATTTATTATTTACATATAGAGGATTTACTGTTATAATATGTATATCTTACATATAGGAGGTGTTATTAATGTCTATTTTTAACCCTTTTGAAAGTGAGTATGAAAATCGTCTTAATGAAGAATATGGAGAAACATCTCCAGCAAACTAAGTAAAAATGGTGGCTGACATATATTATTGTCAGCCACTCATCTTTTATTTCAACTATTTTAGTTTAATAAAAAGTAAATTAAAACCTACCAAGGAGATTTTGACATGTTATTGAAAACTTCAGATAACATTATATGTTTTTGGAAAAATGGACATTTTGTGCTAGATAGTTTTTTAAAACATGAACAAAGAAGTATTGATCCTTCAGTTTATCCTGTACTAGAATTATTCTCAACGTGGAAAGAAGAAAAAGATGTATTTACTCTAATTAGTAAATATCCGAATTTTAGCAAAGAGTACTTAGAAAATGTACTGAAACAATTAGTAAAGTCTAAGTTACTAATTGAAAAAGGATCACCTGAACATGAAGAAGAAGAAAAATTAAAACACTGGGGGACATGGGGTACAGCGTGTAAGTATTTTCATTATAATACGCGATTATTAAATAAAGATAAATATATAGATAAGGATCAACAATATAATCGTTTGCAAATTAAGAAAAAAACGGAGGAACCTCCAGGTTTATACAAAGCCCTTGAAGGTGCAGAACAAATTAAGTTGCCTTTACCATCTTTTGGACAGGATAAGCAGTTTTTGGATACTTTACTTAATCGACAAACTATAAGATCTTTTAGTCAAAAACCAATTCTATTAGATGACCTTTCCACGATGATGTATTTGACGTATGGGGCTCAAAGCTGTAAACGTGATGTTGGAATTGACAAACTTATTTTCAAAACAAGTCCTTCAGGTGGTTGTAGGCATCCAATTGAAGTGTATCCGGTTATTTTAAATGTTGATGGGCTAGAGAATGGTTTATATCATTACTCTGTTGCTAATCATACTCTTGAGGTTATACATAAAGATAATATGATTGATAAAGTTGTTAAGATGGCTGCCGGTCAAGAATTTGTACAAAGGGCATCAGTATTATTTTTCTATACAGCTTGTATCGAACGTTCAATGTGGAAATATCAAAGTCCTAGGACTTACAGGGTTGTAATGATGGATATGGGACACTTAAGCCAGACGTGTTTTTTAGTATCAGGCTGGCTAGGTTTAGGTGCTTTTTTCTCTGGTTACCTTAATGATGAGACTGTAGAGGAAGAGTTGAAAATTGATTCAAATAAAGAGATTGTTCTTGGAGTTTCTGGAATTGGGTACAGATCAGAAGAATCAATAAAACTAGGTCGAGGTTTAAGGTTTGCAAAGGAGATGAAAGATGAATTTCAATGTGGAAATATTTAAAAACCGAAATCTAATAATTATATTAACCAGCCAATTAGTATTCCAACTAGCTTTATGGATTGGTTTAATTGGAAACCTTCAATTTTTACAAAACAATGTACATTCACATCTCTTACAATCTTTGCTGTTAGTTGCGGGTAGTGTTTTTAGTCTGCTTATTGGTCCTTATGCGGGCAACTTAATTGACGGAATATCAAAGAAGAAAATCCTTCTTATTGTTGGCGTATTACGTATGTGCTCTGTTATTTTTATGTTTGTTGCCATATTTACGAATTCAGTTTGGCTGATGCTTCTTTATAGTATTGGGGTAAGCTCTTCTGCAGCATTCTTTGAACCTGCACTTCAAGCAACTATATCTGAAGTTACAGATGAAAAACATTTGGTGTTCGCTAACTCATTAAATCTAAATATTGTAACATTAGCTAGGATCTTCGGCGCTACTTTGGGAGGAATAATATTATCGATTACTTCGTTATTTTCACTTTATCTAATTGCTTTTATTAGCTTTTTATTCGTATTAATAATTACCTTTTTCTTAAAAATTGAAGAGAATCATCTAATAGTCAAAAGAAAGAGAAAAAAAGTTATATTTCGTGAAGTTTTCCCAGTTATCTCTGGTAAATTTGATGTGAAAATGATCTTGTTTCTTTCGTTAACTCCTATTGTTTTTATTGCAGGATTTAACTTGTTCATAGTAGAGATTAGTACGATTCAAAACAATCCGTCTGTAAAAGGACTTTTATATGCTATCGAAGGCATTTCACTTATTTTATCTAGCACACTTGTTAACAAATTAACTCGCAATAGAAATCAAATTAAATTTTTATTATTAGCAAGTTTCTTAATTGGAACCGTATACTTTATATTGTCTTTTTCTAATTTTAGATTGGCACCTTTTATTGCTTTTTGTTTGTTTGGTTTAGCTTATGGATTATTTAGTCCCCTCGCAAATACATTTAATCAGAAAGTTGTTCCTAATGAATTTCATGGTCGTTTTTTTGCATTTAAAGCCATGTTAGAAAGAACTGTCATACAAATCTCAATGGTTTCTATTGGTTTTTTACTAGATGTCTTAGGTTTTAATAAAGTTGTAATTGTGCTAGGATTTATATCAACTGTCTTAGTTTTTATCCTTACTGCCTTTTATTTTGGAAATTTGAAAATGAAAAATAACAAAAAAAATTCTTCAACAACTAATTCTCAGATTTAAAAATAAGTAGTTTAGTAGTCTCTATAGTCCATGATACAATAACTTAAATATAAACTTTGAATTTCCTTAAAAGTCTCCTTTTTAAAAGTGAGGCTTTATTTATTTGGAATTACTTTTTATTTATTTGACTGTCAATTCATCAGTGAAAAAAGCCCCCAGATAGGGACTTTCAATTAGCGTTCACATGCATCCTGTCCATTTTAGATTGGTATGCAGGGTGAGAGCTAGATACTCCATTCGAATATTTCTTTCTTAACTCAGTAATTATTTGAAAAGCAACATTTATTTCAATGTTTTAGGTAGTTCTGTTTTTTGTTTTAATTCCCAACGTTGTGAACCAATAGGAGCTTTCGCAAAACTATTTATATTAGGATCATCTATTGGAGGACAAAGTGGCACAGGAATAGATGATACAAATCCTATAATTTGAATACCTGGAACCTTAATTGTTGTACCATCAAATTCTGAATGGAATGTTTCAGGGCTCTGACTGGATTCGTAACTACCTGATAATTTAAAACACCCTTATCCAATTGAGGCCCCGCCACTTGTTGCTTCCTTAATAATCTCTTTAAATTTTTCTTGTGTTTTCAACAACATATTCATAATCGGATGTAGCTTCTCTGCACCATTTAGTTATTTCAATACATCGCTTTGCGGCAACAAGGGATAGCCCAGGCTAAATCTGATCTTCTCTCCCTTCAAGGAGATATCAGCCATAAGCCCCAACCAAATGATGCACCACCTCGATATGATTCATAATAATCTGTTACCGTCTATTCTCTTTTTACTTAGTATCGGGTCATTGTATAATTCAGCAAAATCCGCCAGTTTAATCACCTCCGTTAATTTTGTTGATAAGCTTCCAAGTTCAGATTCACTAAAGCCCATTCGTCCAAATGAACCAGTGATTTCAAGGATATCCGAAATTTTATTAGATAGTTGATCACCAAGATCAATTGAGGATGGATTGCAGTAGTTCATTAAACTTGTAATCAGGTAAATCCATTACACGTCTAATGTCTGTCATTAAAGTATCGATTTGAATGACTTGCTCCACCATTGACTTTAATGCTTGAACTCCTGAATAGAACATCGTCCCACTCAGAAAATATGCGGGCATACGACTAAATGATTGTGCTAATTGTTCTCCAAAGCCTGAAACGTTAGAAGAAGCAGATGATGCATTCGCAGATACTTCTCTGAACTGATATTGAGATTCTGCATTTGTGTTCTTAAATTAGGGGTTCTTGCCGTAAGTTGGTTAACTGAGTTGAGATAATTCTGTAGGGCAGAGGAGTTAACAGTGCTAAGTGAACTGCCGTAACGAGTATTGAGGTTTTGAACATTTATTTGCGCTTGACGTTGATATAATTGAACTTGATGCTCAAGTTCTTTTGTTTTTGCTTTAGCGGTAGAGGAATCATCAAGTCGTTTAATACGATTTGCAATTTGATCAATTTGAGCAGCAGTTTGAGCACCGTTAATTGAAGTGGAAAGTCGAGAGAGCACCTGGGAAGAGACTAATCCTTTTTCTCTTAACTTTTCTAAGGTTTGGTTTAATTGTTCAATTGCTTTCCTTTGTTGATCGTAATTGGTTGTGGTTCTTGAAGAAGTTGCATTAGTTTTAGAGTCAGTCGTATAGACGATGTCTTCAAAACCGTTACGGTTTTTCTGTACAACCTTTGTGGTTTGGCCTTGTAAGTTTTTTTGTTCGGTCTTTTTTTGTACTTGACCTAATTTTTCAGTAGCTTGAGCGAGCTTGTTAACTTCTTGAGTTTCTTGCCTTAGAGCAGCATTGCGATTATTAATTATTTTCGTTTCACGTTGAAGAATCTCCCCGTTTTTCTTGTATTGCTGAGTGAGCTTTTCAACTGATCCGTCAGCATTCTTAATTACTGTGGACGTTTCTTTTACTGTTTGATTATAGGATTTTAGATTTTTTTGATACGCATCTACAGCAGAAGAGAATTCTTGCAGAGCTTTTAAGGTTGTAGAATCAACATTTGTGTTGAGTTTGAGGGAGTTAAGCTTCTTTTCTAAAGATTTGATTTGCTGATTTAACTGGTCGACAGTTTTTGATGAGGTATCAGCTTGCGGGGTTAATATGATTTTGAGGTTTTGACTCAAGTAAGAATCACTTCCTTTCAGTAGAAGAGGGGGGAAAATAAAAAAGCCACTCAGCTATTGAGCGACTTTACTTCCTTTGCGTATTGCTATTTCCATAATCCCTTGCCAAATTTCAACATTCGATAAAGCTTCCTTAACTTTTTGATCATCTTGTTTAAATCCTTTAGTGTTTTGTAACCCAGTATCAGTTTTACTTGGTAAGAACTCTATTTTAGTTATGGGGTTAGAAAAATCATCAAGTTTTAACTTCAGATCAATCTTTCTAAAATATTTGGATTCAGCTCTGTCAGAAGATAATCCTCCAACAAGAGCCCCAATACCTCCTGCAGCAAGTCCTCCGATAACGGCTCCAGCCATTTGACTACCTCTAGAAACTCTTGTTATAGATTGATCGTCAATAGCTATCTCAGCTTCGATTATCTTGCTAAATGGGATTGATTTTTCTTCAATTGTCAATATTTCATTGAAATGATGCATAACAAACTTATTTTCTGATTCAACTAAAGTCAGTTTTTTATTTTTATCTGGGGTTAGATATGACTTATAATCCTTTGAGTAATTTCCTGCGGAAATTATTATCTCTAAATTTTGTTTTTCTATTTCCTTTCGTTTGTCTACTCCAAAATCCCCTAAAATAAAGAAAGCAGCTATTATTAACAAAACAATTATTGCCCATATCATACAATCACCACCGGCATCATTTCCCTACATTATAACACGGTTACCAAAGTAGGGCAGAGGGGCTGTTTTTCTTCTCTAATCTTATTCTCTTGTAACCCTAAATAATAATTCTTTAAAAATATGTTTCCTTCTATCCAAAAAGCCTGTTGTTAATATAGACATGATAAAAATTGCTCCTAAGAGTGCAGCGCCCAATCCATCCCCAAATACATTCTTAAATATCAGGGTATTCCAGAAAATACGATTGTGATTACGGATAAGCTCTTAGCGATATCAAATACATTATTTATTCTTGACATTCGTACAATAGCTGCGGTTAAGTCATTATGGCTTAGGATAATAAGACTTCAATTTTGAAATTTTAAGAGGATGCTTGCTGTCCATTAGGGGAAAACTCTGTTCTTATAAATTTAATCAGCTTTATATTTAATTCATTATTTAACATTTTCAACACCTCTTCTTACTATCGGCAAACATGGTAAAAGAATTGAATACTCTAAGTGGAAATTATTTTCCGTATTAAAATTAAGTTACTTATCTGATTTAAGTTGTTCAAGCAAGTCTTTAAAATAAGCTGCTGTATTTGAGATTTTAATATCCTTCCTGGCAGAGTTATACAATACTTTACAAATTATCATAGCGACAATACCATACAATAAAAAATTTATATAGTTTTCGTCTGAAATTTTTGCAAGGTTTATTTTAAATAAGATTTGTAATACAACAAGAACTGTACCAATAAACACCGCACCAACAGTCCATAATTTAGTGTGATCGAATTTTCTTTGAATTCTAGCCTGTCTGGCTATAGCTGCTGATAAGTCCGTTTTTGATAATGATTTCAGCGTTTCAATTTTCTTTTGGTGAAGTTCATGGTTATATTTTACTTCTTCAGGAAATTCTTTTTTAATAAATTCTATGAGTTCTGAACTTTTTAACTTAATTAAACTCTCTTCTAAATATCTTTTATAATATTCTTCAGTGTTCAAGACATTCACCTCAAGGTGATTATCGGACAAAAATGGAAAATTTTAAAGGGGGAAAAAGGTTTGTAAAATTCAATTTCACTCAAAATCAAAACCCCTCTAGAAAAGGGGTCTTGATTTTGATTAAAAGAGGGGAGTATTAGGAGAATATTTTGTTCTTTTCTTCTTCAAATTCCCTGAGATCATAGTGTGCAATAGTGTTGATACATCTTCGTGGTGAGCAAGATACTTTGAAACGAGTTTTAAATCTACTCCACTTTCAAGAAGATAAGTTACACAGGAGGCTTTAAATATATGAGGATTGACTCTTCGTTGGAGAATATCGCTTAAAACATTTGAACAAAAATAATCAGCCCATGATTTTGAAGCTTGTCTAACTTCACCACCGTATTTAGTTGAAAATATGTACTCTGATTCATAGCCTCTCTTCTCAACCCATAATCGCATGTATTTTAATGCCTCAAGATTAATCATATAAGGCTCAACTTTCCCATCATCACCTTGTCCTTTTAGGCGCACGTTATGACTGTATACAAACGTTTTACCATCAGGTATTAGATAATCAATTATTTCGGTTTTGAATTGTATAATTTCACTTCTTCTAGCTCCAACATTAAAAGCTGTTGCAAGCCAGGCCATACCTAAATAATTCTCGTCCTTTTCAATTACATCCATCATATCTTTGTACTCATCAAAAGTAATTTTCACTTTGTCATATACTTTGTTTTTGGGGATAGGAGGGAGCCCACGAGTTAAATTCCTAAAACTACGGTATTCTTTGAAATCCTCGTCATCAGCAATTACATTCTCGATGTAGTTAAACATGGATGAAACACAAGCTTTTTTAAAACTTTGTGCAGAGGAGGAGAGTTTCCGATTATCACGAAGGTAGCTTAAATAGCGAAGAATATCTCTTTTGGTAAGCTTATATAAAGGTTTGTTATTCATTGATTGATATACATAATATCCAAACTGTCTTAGTCCAGATTGATATTGTTTCTTTGTTGCAGGACTAAAGTTTTGAACAGTAATGAACTCATCAACAATATTTCTTAATTCATCGTTTACGTGTTGCCACATTTCATCTGTGATTTCAGGAAGTTTTTTAGCCCTATCCCGTAACATGTTTTTCTTAATTTTGACCATTAATTCACCACCATTAGTCTGCTTTAATTCCGTCTGCTTTTAAATCTCTTTTTAATGCCTCTGCTAATCGTCCATCTTTTAGAGTCTCGGCAGTATTCTTCATAACAGGACGAGGTTTACCGTAGCCATAACCATATGAATCAGGGTATGTATAACCCTGTCCGGTTTCAATAACTGTAGCAACATCTTTCCCGTCATCTTCTCTAACATTGTCCAAGGATACCCCGTTACTTTCATTGATGGTTGTAAAAGCGTCTTTAAGCTTTCCTGTACGTTCATAGAGTAGGGGGTTATAGGTGCCACGTTGATATGGAATCACTAAAGGAGGAAGCACGATGAACGAAAATAACCCATGAAGAAGTGATTGAGGATTCAACTAATGAAGAAGAAATGGTGCTGATCATTGACGGGAGCTTGTTGTGAAAATAAAAAAGAGGGAAGATTCCCTCTTTAAAAGTCAGCACTCATACAGGTGTTGAGTACCAACAACGTTCAAATGCACCATACCAAATACCTGAGTAAGATTCCGCACCTTTTAAGTACCAATTATAGGTGCCGTCGTTATAAATAGCCGGTATTGCATTTCTAGAAGAGTATGGGCCAAATATTTCTGAAATACAATGCTTCCATGTTTCATTAGGGCTAGCAGCTTCTGCTTGAGCAGTAAAAAAAGCAGATGAAGAAACTAACAAAGCGAGTGATAGAACTGAACTTGCAATTACTTTTTTAATTTGCATGATTGACGCTCCTTTTCGTTTGAGATAATAGTCTTATAAGTTTAATAATACTATATATTCAAATATAATCCATGTAAAAATTTATTTAACTTATATGGGGATTAGTAGCGGAAGAAGATAAGGAGGGCGCGGAGTGATGGAGAAAAAAGATAACAACGAATTGAAACTCCGAATGATTACGCCGGATGGAAAATCATTTCCGGTTAATTCTGCACTTATTGAAAATTGGGATAATGCTATTTGGAAAGCATTTGATGAACAGAAACAGGTTTTCGATGCAGAGATTAAAAAGGCATTTGAACACTGTAACGTACCACTGGAGGAAACGATTAAACGGGCAGAATTAGTCATAGATAAGGACGACAACACTGTTCTGACAATAGACAAACTACCGGTTTTAATCTCATATAAACCTGAATTTTTATATTCGGAAGGAAAAGCAGTACAGAGATTCAAACGACTTTATGAGGAGGATGCAGAGTGAGTAAGTTAAATGGATTGATTACAGATAAATACGGTGATGCATTGAATAGAAATGGTTTTTGTAGAACCACTGAAGCGAATTCACACTCTAGGATGATTACGGCAGATTTCACATTAAACAGAAGTCAACTACCGTTTTTAAAAGATATTGTAAAAGACTTAGAGGAGGGTGCGGAGTGATGGCATATGATAAAGAAGTGATTGAGATCAGATACAAAACAGTTGTGATTTGCGATAAATGCAGAAAAGAGAAGGTTTTGGGTATAGGAAAACCTTTAACATGGGAAGACCACATGAATGGCGCTTAGCATCACGGTTACACATTCACAGAGAAAGGAAACGGATTTGAAAATCTATGCCCTAAATGTCAGAAGGAGGGCGGGGCTGATTTGAGGTTACAGTTAAGATAAAAGATGCATTTTATTTAGTTGTACTAGGATAGGTAGGCTCCTAAATGACTTGTTAAAATATGGTTAGTTAAGTAAAATTATGTATATGTTTAATTTTTAGAGGAGGGCTTTTGATGAGTGAGAAAAGGTTAAAAGTTGAGAATTTGGTAAGAGAGGAACTTAAAAAAACTTTTGGAGAAAGATATAGTGAAGTACATATTGAAGGGATTGTTATGCAAATTTCCAATGGCATTGAATCAGAATATAATTTAAATTCATTAGATAGGAATGGGGAAGTTTTGCTTACCGAAATTAGATCACGGATAGAAAAATATAAAAATATGGTTAATTAACTAAACTACGTGGAGGGTAAAGTTAATTGGAATCTATATGGGTTATTATTTCAGAGAGTGGTATTGTCAGAAGGAAATATGGTTGGTATGAAACAAAAGAAGAATGCGAGAATAAATGCCGAGAATTAAGTAAAGAAAAATCAGCATGTTTCCTCCCATTTGAACTCAAAAGAGCATAAAGAAAGGAATGAAAAAATGAGCAAGGAAGTTAAACATGTAGAAATCCCATTAAGAATTTGGATATCTGACAATGAAAATGAGAAAAGAATTGAACTAGGATGTCTAAATGAGTTTAGATCCTCATTAACTCAAAAGCAACATAAATGCCTATATAATCACCTTAGAAGAATACTTCAAGAAAACAATAAGATTTAAAGAGTATAATTCTTGCAGTCGATTATATGTTGATCGATTGCAAAATTTTTAAAGATAAAAATAAAATATATAAATTTAGAATAAATCGAGATAAAAGTGAAATTTTAATTAGAACAGGAGAGAAATCATGAGTATTACAAAATTAGAGCAAAAGCTACTTGAAAGAAAGGCAGAAGAATTTAACAAAGAAGTTGACAAAGGTGTAGAAATTATTATTAATGCCATCCAGACACTTTTTGATGTAGGCAGTAAAACAAGTCCGACTCGTGAAATGGTTGGATTCAAAGATAACCATGTTTCGGATATTCAGAAGTACTTGAAGCAAAAGCTTGATGTGAGAACAGTATACCGAGCAGGTGAGCTAATCACTGTAAAAAATGCTTCGAGAGGCCACAGAGCTACCGGCTATATTTGCAGAGGCGCTACTTGAGCAAGCTACTACTGAATTCTTTGCAAAGTTGAAAGATGTGGAAGATGTATTAGACGGTATTTAATTAAAATTGAAGTTTTAATCAAATACATATGAATAATCAATCCAGAAATAAGGAAAATTAACTAAAAAATTGTGAGGAACATTCAATGAAACGATTTATTTTAGTTTTATCCTTATTGAGTATTATTGTTGCCTATCCCATTCAAACAAACGCCAGTCCAATGCCTTGCAGTGTAATACTGGAACCGGTAGATAAAAATTTTAAAAATGCTAAAGGTGTAGCGTTAATCTATAAGGTGCAATTGAACCCACCGAGTGCTGCCAGAACCAATATAAGCATTCTTGCTGTCCATCTTCCTGCTCCTTCTTCTTTTGGAACTTACGACAGTTACGAAGGATTTGCTACTAAACCTGGTGAGATTAGTTGGCGGTTTAAACTTTATCCTACTCCTGAGGAAGAGAGCCCTAGTTGGGCGGGAAGATTTGACTTAATTACAGCCGAAATGAAGAATGTTAAAGTTCAAGTACGTCTTTCTAATTCTAGAACTCAACAGTTGGGGCCAAGTGTATTAACGAATAATATTCAATCTTGTGATTAGAAGTTATTTGAGGGCACAACAGTGAAAATAAATTTGGATTGGGTTGAAGTGGATGATTAAATCGATTATTTTGCCTGAAGAGAATACAAAAATAACTGTCGGAAAACCAATAAGCGAAGAATCGATAATGAGCATTGTCGCTGCGGTAATGTATTGGTTCTGGGACTCCACATTCCTTTGTTTAACTTAAATCACGTATTTTACAACGTTCACAACAAGTATAAAGGCCGCTGATCCGAACAACAAATACCCTGACCTTGTTTGTTTATTTGAAAGTGATTCCACTCCCACTAAAACAAAGAGAAGTGCAACTAATACTTGGAGAGAAATCAAGAGGAATTCACTTTGACTATATAGAGAATACACACATAGTATCAAAGCTGCACATGAAATAAAAATTTTTGAAGCTTTAAGCAAAGAACCACTCCTAATGAAGTTTTTATTAAACCTTAACACGTTATATATTATTGGAGAGGCAAAGGGATCAAGATAACGAAGTATTTTAAACAAATTTAAAACAAAAAGAGCATTAAATTACATGCTCTTTTTTTCAATTTCCCCGCATCAGATCCGACCGTCTCATTTGCTCAAGCCGGGTTCCTGATTGAAGCTGTATGAAATAGTTTCAAATTATTTTTTGGATTGATGTATTTGTCGTTTTCGGTTTTATAAAAAACGCTGTATAGAAATCTTTCATTTTCTCTAAAGGCTTTGGAAATTGTTATTACTAAATACCACTCCTGAGAAATGTATATACATTCACACTTTCTGTCGTGAAAATTTAAATGTATTCATAAAGATGCCGCAGCATATCATCAGTGCGCCGATGATGATGTTTATGGTGATCTGTTCGTGCAATTGCAGCCATCCAAAGAATAGAGCCAATACGGGAACGAACATTAGTGCCATGGATGCTTTTGACGCTTCGATTTGATTGAGTACCCAAAACCATACGACAAATGTAAAGCCGGTGGAAAGCAAACCATTAAACACCAATGACCATATCGCCTGATATGTCCACTCGGCTGAATGCACCGGTTCCAATATAAAGGAGAAAACCAATAACATGACGGCTCCCATCAGAAGATGCCAGGCATTCATATGAATGATATCGATATGCTTGAATTGAAGCTTGCTAAACACATTTGCGATTCCCCAGCTAAGCGCTGCCGCAAGGACGCATAGTTCTCCAAATAAAGCGCTTTGATTGACATGCAGCATTTCTTTTCCAAATATAAATAAAAGTCCGAAGAAGCCGCTTATCAGCCCGATCGTTTTATACACATTCATTTTTTCGTTTAATGTAAAATGGCTGATCACCGTAACAAATATAGGCATCGTATACACCAAAACAGAGGTTTTTCCTGAATCAACAAATTGCATTCCATACGTTAAGATCCCCATATAACCCAGACCCATTAGCAGGCTCATGATGATATAGCTTTTGACATGTGCTTTTCCTATTGAAAGTTTCTTTCTTTGAATGAAGAGAATGAGAAATAAAGGAACCGCCCCGATGAACAGGCGCAAAGCCGAAAACAAAAGCGGGGGGAGGTCATGAATTCCAACTTTCATCGCTACCCAAGTATAGCCCCAAATAAGTGTGACAGATATGATTCCCAGCATGACTTTTACCATTATAAAGCCGCCTTTCTTGTTTATATATTCGTGCTGGTTTCTATCATATGTTACATTTATATATAACTGAAATACATTTTTATTATTGGGGGTATAACCAAATGGTTATGAATATGAACCACCTTCACATATTTGTAAAAGTCGGGGAGAAATTGAATATTACCGAAGCGGCAAAAGAATTGTTCATCTCTCAGCCAGCGGTTAGCAAAGCGATTAAAAATCTGGAAAGCTCGCTGCAGCTGAAATTATTGATCAGAGATAAACATCATGGTTTAATGCTGACTGATGTCGGAAAGGAAATTTTGCTGCTGGCGAGGCAAATGAAGGGGATTGAAAGCAAAATATATCAAGTAGCCAACCGGGAAAACAAGCTGTTAAGCGGGAAGGTGAAAATCGGTTCATTTCCTGCTGTTTCAACAAATATCATGCCGCAGGCGATTGCGGCATTCAGATCAAACTACCCGCTGATCCGCATAGAATTGGTCGAAGGGACCTCTGATCAAATCAAAGGATGGGTCGAGGATCGAACGGTTGATATTGGGGTCGCAGCATCTCCATTTGAACCGTTTGACCATCAACTATTGTGCAAAGACTATATGGTGGCTGTCATCCCACCGCAATATGACGAATTAAAACAGGAAAAGCATGTTGACCTCAAAACATATCAAGATGACCTTATTTTTTGCAAAGGCGGTCATGAAATTGCGATGTCAAACACGTTTCAGCGGCACCACATTGAATTAAAGGAAAACTTAACTGTGCAAAATGCCGAAACCTTGATCAATATGGTCAAAAACAACTTGGGCATAGGCATTATTTCAAACTTTACACTGTCATCTGTCCCGCATCAATTGATCAAAAAAGACATCTTTCCGCGGATCACCCGTGATATTGGCGTTATCGCGCATTCTTTTGATGAAATAACGCCGGCGGCGCAAGAGTTTATCAAGGTGTTGAAAGCAGATGTGATTTAAATCCGTACACAAAAAAACATAAGGCGGTCAATCATAAGAAAAAAGCAACAATTCGAACGTTGCTTTTCCCATCACCTTATTGAAACTTTGTGCCCATGGATAAATATGATTATGATTGGAAAAGCCTTTTTTAAAATCAAAAAGCTGTTAAGCTGGGTTAATTATAATCCAGCTTTAAAATTGACATAAGAAGGATGAGTCTATGCCAAACATTATTTTCAAAGAACAAGATAAAGTATGGTCTGCAGATCAAAAAATGTGGTATAAACGTATGCTTGATGTAGCAGATGAGATTATTAATATTGAAGAATTAGATAAATATAAAGTTAGTGGAGATGAACCAGGAGAGTTTTCACCAGCTAAGATGCAAAAACGAAATGAATACATGATTGATCACAGTGAAGCAATAGTAGCTGTTTATGATGGAACTAAAAGTGACACAAGGACTGCTTAAATTATGCCCAAAGAGCTCATTTAGGGCATCAACTATGGAGGCTTCATCCCGATTATATCTTTGAATTGGATATATCTTATACATCTTAATAACCCAGCGGGAGGTAATAAAGCATTGAATCCTTTTAACTACAGATCTGAACAGAGAGGATATGAGCAAAAATACTATGGGGGTTATTGTAATCAAGTGAGAAACCTTGGTTTAGTACCTATCCCATTTCACAGGTTTCAGGACTTTTTAAGAGAAAGCTACTATTCAACAAGAACAAAGAAGGAAAGAATGAGATTTCTAATTAAGATCACAGAATCACAATAAAAGGATTATTTTATCTAGAGAGGACTGGACAAAATAATCAATAATAATACTCTATCGTAAGTTCATATTTGAATAACATTGAATCTAAAAAGGGAGCTAGAAGCCCCCAATTGCGATCTTATATTCGTACACCTTCATAGTGCCCAATCCAATATCCATCTGAAACTTTCGTAATACCTTTTAAATACCAGCGATATCCGCCGTCTTCAAATGAGTTGGCAAAAATACCTGTACTGCTAGGTAAATCCCAAGTGATAGCTTGAGCTTTAAAATCATCACTTGCAACATTAGCTATTCCCTGATCCGGGCTTGGGCTTGTACTTGCAGCGAATGCTGGAGATGCTGAAACAAGTAAACCTACAGATAATGCAATACCTGTTAATGCTTTTTTGTAACTCATGTAAATCCCCCATTCTTATAATTTTTTCTTTCAATTACATTATATGGTTTTGGCTGATAGGGAAATAGCGAAATCACTCCCATATATATGGAAATTGTGTGTCGGTTAATGTCGTGATAGATGAGAAGGCAAATGGAGGATTATAGGATGGAATCATAAAAAATATAGAATAAAAATAAAATAAGTGGAGGTTATATTAGTGATAAAGAGGAATCTTCTTAGAAACCACGTTGATGAGATTATCGGAGAATATTACGCTGCTAAAGGACATTCAGTTCAGAGTATTGATCGCCAAGAAAATGGTCAACTAATTGTTGTTACGCAGCGAGCAGCTAAAGAACAGAAACAAGAAAAAGTCGATGTTGCATTTGATTTTGTACATAGAAGACAGCATAAAAAGAAATGCCTTTCTTAAAACAAGACAAAAGGAGCTAAAAAGCCCCTACCTTTAAATTTAAACAACTTTTGTATAAATAGCCGTATAAAACTGAATTGAGTAATCGAAATAATATCTTGTAAGAGTATAAGTATATCCGTTGTATTCAATAGAAGGCTTGAAGTTTGGTATTGGGCTAAGCTGATATATGGTGTCATAATCATATTCATCACTTTTTACTACCACTTCAGACGAAGAACTT
>NZ_NSDH01000030.1:0-23310 GCF_002289525.1 Bacillus sp. 7705b
TTAACATTTTATACATTAATTATGAGGTAAATGGAAGTTGCTTCGGAAGTGAATAATGGATCATAAATAGTTAAAATCGTGATTTTATTTAGATTAGGGGGAAACGAATGAATCAAGATATTCAGTTTTTAAAAGAGCTTCAGAATGAGTTGAAAACACAAGACAACGATTGTCAAGCTTCACCGCGGTATTGGACAGTCGGTGATTATGAATGGGCTGAAGCTCGGGAGGAAAACGCAGAACGCTATTCTGTATACCTGCCATATATTGCAGAATCATATGTTTTAGATGATTATCTAGAAGAAATAAAAGATGATAGTGAGCTGTCTAAGGAAGCCCTTATAGAGTTGCAAGAAATTGAGGATGACTATGACGATGTCATTGAGTGGATTCAAAAATACATTGATGAAGGAGCAGAACTAATTCCAGAAAGAAAGGTTCACATTATACAACCAGATACAATGTTTTTGACAAAAGCAGAAGCAAAGAGCCACTCAAATTGAATAAGCATCATTATACTTCAGAAGCTCATACGTACGCGATGACATCTTGGAGAGCGCCAAAAGTTGAAAGGTTGCTTAAAATTCTCGAAACGTTTGATTGGAGTTCAATAACGATATCTAAATAAAAAATAGTTTTTAACCAGATAACTCAAGGGTACGCTACCCGCAAAAGATTTAGATTTTACAGGTAGCGAGTAAATTACAGATAGCGTCTTTATAGCCTGAAACGCCGTTTATCTTGAAAATGATCGGGTTACTTCTTTTTTGGATTAAATGCAAGAAAAATTACAACAGCAATAAAACTATCCAAGCTCTTTTCAAACAACCAATTAAAGAATAAATCAAGTAAATAATTCATAACTATCTCCTCCATTAATTAAAATAAATTTGACATTCAACTTAGTAAGCAACAAAGGTATTTACAATTAACCTATTGGAAATTAAGGTGAAAATTTAAATGGGAAATTTAAAAAAGGGGGGAATTTAAATGACGAAAAGCAATCAAAATGTTCACGTACTGGCTGACGAAACACTTGGCGGCATCAAGCGGGAATATGTAGAGGTCAAAAGAAAGGCAAAAATTGGTGAGAAGGTAATTATCGTAGACGCTGATGTTCAAGACGAGGAACCGTATGATAACGGAGATATTTTCAAAGTAGAAAAAAAGTACGGGCTTTCTGAAACGGCTAGGAATAGGTGGTAATCCAATTGTCGGGAAATATATTTCTGCATTACACTTTATAATGTCTTCCTTTTCTTCTTTAGTTTGATCGCTATTTAGAAACTCTTCGCAATACTTTACTGTAAATAGCAAACCTTCTTTACTAATTTCCTCAATAAATTCGTCTAATGCGTGTTCAGGGGATCGGATATCTTGATGAAATGTTGCACCTAAAAAATTTTCTAATTCGTCTAAGAAATCATAACTTTCATCCATGATACTTCCTCTCTTTCTATTTGGTTGGATATCCTGTAAGAATAAAGTTACCGTTGTTATCTTTTTTGAGTATAATTTTTGCGTTTGTAACGTTTTCTACTAGTTCTGAATTTCTTGATACACTTCTACCGATTATTTCTCCATCGCCCTTGTATCTTAACATTAATTTAGGTTTTTTAGGATCATCAATCCAATTTTCGATTTTCTTTATATTTTTTGGATCGTTTAAAACTGAATTAGCAATTCTCTCAGCGGTAGCCCTGTCTTTGAAAGTAGATGAAGCTGTAATATGTGGGTTAGGATCAGTTCTCAGTCTTTCTATTAATTCTTCGTCGGTCCTTCCAACGTGTCTTTCAATAAAATAAAAGAAAAAGCAAAACTTGAATCATTATTGAAGTGGCAAAAGACCCTCTCATAGAGAGGGTCTTTTAACTAATTAAGGTGCTGTTCCGCAATCAACTTTGTATTCGTCCTCTGTTACTTTCTTTGAATAACAGAGATAAGTAGTTTGACCAGTTTCACTTTTCCAAGCATTAAATAACATCAAAGAATAAAGACTCCCTGATGATTTGTCACTTTCCCTTTTTTGAAGGATTGTGAAATAGCTTTGGTATGGGTATCCCATTTTATAGATTTCATGTCTTATGGCTCCTTTTTCTGAAGAAGTATTGAAAAAAACTGGTGAATGGGGAGGCATTAAAATTAATATGATTAATACTGTTGCTAAAATAGATAGCAATATTTTGGTCCTTTTTTTCATTTTTTCCTACTATCCTTTTTTGTATTTGATTTTACGTTTTATTATTCATGTATTTTATGCCATATTTCCGTTGGTGTAAATGTAAAAGTTTCCTATATTCTGAAAACATGGATGGTGTTAAGAAAAAAGTTCTGTTGACTTCTTTATTTTGTTGCCTGTTGCCTTTACTGTTTTTGTCGAATCATGTATTTGCCGCGTCTTCTGAAAATGAAGAAAAAGGTAGAACGTATGTATCAAATGACATTGGTATGAAAGAGCTTAATACAATGTTAGAACAACAAAAAAGAGATTTTGAGAACAGTGAGCCTTTGGCTCATAAAGATGTTTCAAAATTAACTGATTCTGATGAAGGTGTTTTGTTGTATTATGCTTTCACCACAGTTGACAAACAAAAGCTGCATGAATTTACATATAAAATTAGTGATGTCACTACTTATGAAGAAAACAATAAAACATTTGTAGAGGCCTATATTGTTAGAAACTTTGTTTTTGGTGAAGAAAAAGTAGATACAGGGTTAGGGGACAATATTAAATTAGAGATTTCTAATAATAATGTTTCCAAGAAACAAAGTCTTTCATCAGAAAGCAAAGTGGCACCTAAGACAAAAAAATCTTCTACGCTTCATTATGAGAATGAAGGTGACGATTCGTCAAATATAAAATTGGATGAGTTTTTAAAGAATTACAAGCAAGAAGTTGAAGAAAATAAGGAACTGTCAATGCAACAAAAATCTGAAAAAAAGATCAAGGGGCGGAAGTCTCTGCATCTGCTGTAAAAGGATATAATCGTTGGAAATCCATGGAATACGCTGGCAAATATGCTTTTTCTCCAAATAAAAATTATAAATATTATAAAAATGGAGACTGTACTAACTTTGTATCTCAGGCTTTAAGAGCGGGTTCAATGCCTTATTTCAAAGAGTGGAAGCCTTATACAAATGCATGGATTAATGCAGGTTCTTTTAGAAACTATATTTTAGAACCTGGCGGCATAAAAATGAAAACTGTAAAAGACGTTTATACGAATGTTGCGCTTGGTGATGTATATCATTATGATACTAGGAATAAAATAGGTCTTCCTCGTCCTGATGGTTGGATGGAGCACACTGCTATTGTTACTAGCCGAGCTAATAATAAGATTCTTGTGAGTTACCATACTACCAATAGACACAATGTCCCTAGAGAGTATTACACTTCCAAAGAGGGTGGAAAACGTTACGCAAGTAGCATCCGTATGTAATTAAGATTTTTGATTTGACGAAAATTATTTAATTTTAGGACGTGGTGGCGCTGTTGGACTTTTCATTTCCAAAATCGCCATCACTTTTTTTGTTTAGTGGCTGCGTGATATATCAAAATATCAAAAATAATCAATTATAAAGATGGAAAAGGGGAAGCCCGAGAAAATGCATATTTTTCATAAAGAAAAAGCCACCATTTACCTTCCATGTCCAAGCTCTTTTTAACAAGTGTTTGGTATAATTATCACAGGTAAAATAAACCGCTTTTAAGGACTTTCTGCCTAATTGAAAGAAATTATATAGTACATGTATGTTGTTAATTCTTTTGCTAATGAGCTGCTGAATTAAATTCTTATGTTTTTGTTTCCACGAATATTTCTTCTCCCTTATGCATCCCTGTTTCAAGTAAAGCTTTTCAGAAGATGCAGTACAAATAATGATCTCGTCTGTGATATATCAGCCACTATAGGTCTGAGAGTTCCCTCACATACTCTCTGGCTTCTTTTATAAAAACTGTTTTCGCAAGGGGTTATTGATTCATCCTATAAATGACATATAATGGAATCTAGGTGTTCTTGAGCAAAAGAGGCAGAATAAATGAAAAAAGTCGAAGTGAAAATAACGATATAATACAAGTTGTACTACAAATCAATTTCGATTGGAGGCAGATTGATGTGATAATTAAAATGACTCAATTTAATATGAAGGATTTTAATAAACCAAACGAAAGTTTCATTGTATCAGGTAGAATTATCCCAACATTTAAAAACAATGTTTGGAAATATACAGAAGAGATATTTTCTGAACCTTATTTCAAGAAATATGAAGATGATGAAATTGATATCAGTTATATTCAAGAAGAGGAGAAAGCTGTATTTTTTTATTACGTTGAAAACAACTGCGTTGGTCGGATTAAGCTTCGTTCTAATTGGAATGGATATGCACTAATTGAAGACATTGCTGTTGCAAAAGATTATAGAAAAAATGGTGTTGGGACAGCATTATTAAATAAAGCTATTGAGTGGGCAAAGGAGTATAACTTTAGTGGTCTTATGCTTGAAACACAAGATATTAATGTTTCAGCTTGTCATTTTTATGCCAAAAATAACTTTGTAATAGGTGCAGTCGATACTATGCTTTATTCAAACTTTCCAACAGCAAATGAAAATGCAATTTTTTGGTACTATAAATTTTAGTTTTAATAGATGCATTTCAATTATTTGAGAGAATTTGATGTATCGCCTTGTTGAAATGATGGACCATCAAACGGCGGTCTTTTTATAACCCTTCAAGAATTCCACTGTGGTTTTATTTTTTGGGCGCTAGAATAAGCATATGGTCTTTTATTTGCCTTTTCATAAATATAGTCCACAGCATGTTCTTTTTTCAGTCTATGTTTGATCAGATCATGTTAAAATTTCACTGAATTCAAGTCAAAAGGGGAATGTGTTTATGCTGGGAATCAAAGTTGAAAAATCAAAAGAAAACTTAATAATCAATTGGCAACTATTCAAAATGGAAATTCCAATCAAAGAAATTAACAATGTATTTCTTGGCCAAAAAAATTGGGTTTCCTTATGGATCTACGGATAGGGTAGTGATTAAAACAGCAAATAGCACTTATATTTTGTTCACCCCTAATGCTGCTTCAATAATAAAATCGCATTCTTTGAATCTTAATCAATATGTAAAAGTAAGTTGGTGAGACTATATGTAATTTCTGAATAAAATTCTTCTTTTATTTAGAAAAACCATAACAAAAAAGATAGAAGGTGGAACCTCCTATCTTTTTATCCTCGCTATTCTTACGAACTCGCCAATTAAAGAGCCAACAATGAAAATAGCCAGTGGAATCACAGTAAACTTGTTCCCCAGTACCCCCATGTAAACGAAATAGCACGCACATAAAACAAGGAACAAAAGGATATATCTTTTTATTATCCTATTAATAACTGTTGTTTTTTCTTGTTGCATATTTTCACCTCGTTTTTATGGCCAACAATTTGCCGGAATTGGTCTGCTTCCAAAGAATTTAGCGCTGTCTGCTGTTCTTAAGACTTTCTTTCTTGACGAGTCTTCATAGAATTTTGTCCTATTGGCATAAGGATATGCATTACATTTAAAGGCATAACAATACTGGAATACCGTATAATATGCAGTTGTTTGTGTACCTGCTAAAAATGATACAATACTTAGTATGACATTGTAAGGTGCTTTTGAGACTGCGGCGATTGCTGCGGTAGCAACACCAACTGAAACTCCCTTCAAATTGTATTTATAATTGTATTTACCCATGTATTTTCCACCTGGTGGAATTTTCATAGTTGATGCATTTGAAGGTGATGAAATTCCATCTTCTTGCTTGATCAGATTATCGATAAATTTGAATTAGGAGATTACAAATGCAAAAAATTGAAACCCACCGATTAATTTTAAGAAATTTTTGCGAGGCAGATTCTCAAGGCTTGTTGGAATATTCGGCTAATGCAAGAGTGAACTGCTTTCTTGATGACAGAATTTCTACGTTAGAAGAAGCTGTCTTAAGAGTGCAAAAAAGAAGCAAAGATGACTCTTATATTGCAGTCTGCTTAAAAGATAGTGATGATATAATAGGAGAACTATTTTATTTTAAAGAAGAGCCAGATACCTATTCTATTTGTTGGAATTTCAATGCTCAATTCGAAGGGATGGGATACGCAAGTGAAAGTGCGAAGGCTTTCTTAAAGTATCTCTTTATGCAAAAAGGAGCAAGAAGGCTTTATGCATATGTTGAAGATGATAACTATAGGTCTCAAAAATTATGTGAAAGATTAGGTATGCGTAAAGAAGGTTATTTTCTTGAATTTATTTCATTTACTAAATACGAAGATGGAACACCTAAATATGAAAACACTTTTCAATATGCATTGCTAAAAAAAGAATGGTTAAAACAACAGCCCAGTTAATAGAATTTAGGGGGAATAGTCTCTCTCTTTTCACCCTAAAGTTTATGAAGAAATATACTTAAATAAAACGGGGAGCTATAAGGAGACTTATACGAATTAAACACAATGTTAAAGTATTGTTGCTTTTCCGAGTAAGCATCCTCAATCTAAATAAAATAATGGTTATAAAACAAAAGTTTGCAAATTAGGGAGAGAACATGCTTAATGCAGGTTCTTATTTTATTCAATTATTAAATCATTTGAATAATTGTCGATATTGTCGATATTTAACATGTGTAAAGATGGAAAGGGTGCTCTAAGATTATAAAAAGCTCTGAAAGGATTGTGGTTATCGGTGGTAAATGTAAACTCAAGTGATCTTATTTATGATCCAAAATTCTTAGCATTTTGCAGTTTGGCTACTGAAGGGTATGGAGGGAATAATCCAACTCCTTCATCCATTAGTTTTAGTGAATTCTGTGAAAAACTTGAGAAAAATGAGGTAGTTGAACCCGAGAATAAAAAAAGCTCACTTGACATAAATAAGTCTTTAGATTATTGGAAATCTAGATTAAATGGTGGAGGTAGTCTTTCTGCAATGGATTTGAAGGTATTAGATATTATTAAAAAAGCTTACAACTTAGGTATGGTTAACAAAGATAACATGTTACTACGTAACGAAGCAATTAGTGCTTACAAGAACTCAATTTGAATATGAAAATAGCGCCCTTTTAATTATTGAATTTATTTTCTTGTATATGCTCCTCATGTTCTCTGATGCTGCTATGTCTTGTTTGAATAACAATTGCTATGACCGCAGATTAAGTTGGTGCATAAAGAGGAAGGGTATGAACCCTTTCCTTTTTATATTAGTATTATTGATAATAGCTAAAACAGTTTTTATGGCCAGTATCGTTGCGTGTTGCCATCTTCCCCCTCAAACACCCCTCATCAAACAGTTGTATTTGTATATGGAACTTTCCAAATAATCTGTTGATGAAAGTGTTATTTCCTCTTCTTGAAAAATCCTTCTTTCTTTTCTGTTTTTAATTTAATAATTACTATACTATTTTTACGCTTGACTTTTTTACTGTAGCCTTTTAAAGTATGGAATGTTGTTTAGACTATGTTTAACGACTTTGATACTGAAATTAAAGGTGGCTACTTAGATGAAACAAAATGGAAATCCTTGGGCGCTATTGCCACTAGTCTTATTTGTAGGCCTTTTTGTCGGCTCTGGTGTATTGACTGGAGATTTCTATAAATTGCCGATATTGATTGCGGCAATTATAGCATCAGCTTTCGCGCTTTCATTTAACCAGAAGCAATCTCTCAATCAGAAAATAGAATGGTTTGCTTCCGGGGCGGGACATCCTGATATTATTATGATGGTTATCATTTTTATATTAGCGGGTGCTTTTGCTTCTGCAGCTGAGACGATGGGAGCGGTACACTCAACCGTCAACCTTGCTTTGAGCATTATTCCGAAGCAGTTTATACTGCCAGGGCTTTTTATCATTGCTTGTTTTATTTCTGTTTCGATGGGAACATCGATGGGGACAATTGCCGCAGTTGCTCCAATTAGCGCCGGTTTGAGCGGAGAACTTGGCTTGTCTACTGCAATCGCTATTGCAGCTGTTGTCGGCGGAGCTATGTTTGGAGATAATCTTTCTTTTATTTCGGACACCACCATCGCGGCAGTACGGTCACAAAAAACACAAATGATGGATAAATTTAAAACGAATTTTTTGATCGTTTTGCCTGCTGCTATCATAACTATCATTTTATTATTTTTTATACCGACAGGACACGTAGGACATACCGGAGCTGAATCTTACAGCTGGTTTAAAGTACTTCCTTATGTTGCCGTGTTAGTCTTTGCGTTAATTGGTTTTAACGTGGTGGCTGTCATTTTTGGAGGATTGATCTTAACAGGAATTATAGGGTTTGCAAGCGGCAGCTTGACGCTTGAGTCTTATTTTAAAGCAATTACGGATGGAATTGCCGGAATGTCTGATCTTATCATCCTTTCAATGTTAATTGGCGGAATGGTCGGCGTCATGAAACAAAACGGAGGGATTGACTTTTTGGTGGGATTCATTTCCAAAAGAATCAATTCGAAAAAAGGTGCTGAAGCCGGTATTGCCGGATTGGTCAGTGTTACTAACCTAGCTACTGCCAATAATACGATTGCTATTATTGCAGCCGGACCGATAGCCAAAAATATCTCTGATGAATTTAAAATCGATAATAGAAAGTCAGCAAGTATCTTAGATATCTTTTCCTGCGTGATACAAGGCTTAATTCCTTATGGCGCGCAGCTGTTATCGGCCGGGAAGCTTGGGAATATTTCACCTGTCAGCATCTTGCATTACTCTTTCTATCCTGTTTTAATCGGGATCTGCGGCATCATAGCAATTATATTCGGACTGCCAAAATTCACAAGAAATGAGAAATAAATATAAAAAAGGTACCAAACGGTACCTTTTTCTTTTTTCATCAAAATTCGTAAACACATATAGAAATGATGAAAAAGGAAGATAGAGAGTGTAATGAAAACAAGCTTTCACAAGCGTTTTAAAGCTTTTGTTATTTTTTATGTCTTCTAATTTTTAGAGGTTTATTTATTGGAGACGTGTAGATTGTTTTAAGGAAGGATCATTCGAGGATATGGAATAGCATTACCAACATTCACATCGAACCTTTGTTCTTGTTTTGTTAAATAAGGAACTTTTATTCTATTGATATTAAAACAATAAAGGAGCGAGACAAATTGCTTCATTCGTTGTCTAAAATGTGGGGGATAGGAGGGAGGATAGAAAGAAACCTGAACCGAATGGAGATATCGACTGTAGACCAGTTAGCCAAGTTTCCCTTAGAGCTGCTTGAAAAAAGTTCGGAATAAAGGGTAACAAGTTGTGCTACCATGATCACGGAAATTGATTTATCAGAAATTGGTGCTCCTTTGATGCAGAGGCAAATTAGTTTTGGTAAGAGTCAGAGTTTTCTGAGGGAGTATACAAAGAGGGAAGGATTAAAGCTGTTCTCTTGGAGATTTGCAAGAAGGGCACGTACACATAACAAAGTTGGTCGAACAATAAGCTCGGGGATTGGTTACAGTAAGGATGAGCTTGGGGGGAATTTCATCGATCCAAAACAATTGATCTTCCCACAAATATCACGATGGACTACAGATGCTGCTTGATGCTCTTTCATAAGTTTTACTCAGGTAAGACAGTGAGAAGTATCTCGGTTACGTTATCAAATATTGAAGATGAAGTTAATCAACAGTTGAGTTTATTTGAAGTGGATAATGAAAAGAGAAGAAAGCTTGGATTCGTTATGGATGGGATTAGAAGCAAATATGGCTCGAAAGCGATTCTGAGAGCAGTTTCTTATACACCTGCAGGAACTGCGCTTCACAGAGCTAGGCTTACTGGTGGGCATAAGTCATCACAAAAAGTGACTAAAAATATAATCGTTTTTTGTTATCATTTAGTTAAGAAACTAACTCATATAGTTTCACTATAGGGAACGCCAACAATTTTCTCATTACAATCATAAGAGCCTGGCTATATTGAGGCTGCAGGCTCTTATCACATATGGTATTATTTTTTTGTATAACGCACCCAGTCGTAATGAGCGTATAGCGGTGTTACACCATTGTAGGAACCGAGCCATTCATCTACACCCGTACCATTCCACAAGTTCATCATGATCTTTCCTGGTGTTGTCGGAATTTGGCTTGTCGCAGTATGTTTTAATTGCCCATCGACATACCATTTAATAGAGTTTGGCTGCCAATCGAACGCATACGTATGATTGGCATTGGCTGCATCAAATCCGAGATCCACAATCTTCTCATGGTTTCCTACACCATTTGTATAATAGTTAAATTGAACCTTTGTTGTGTCTTTTCCTAAAAATTCGATATCAATCTCATCCCAAGGAGTTCCATCCGTTGGACCTGTGTAGGTGAAGAACGATGAAACGATCCCTGTGTTTTTAGCTGGTTTCATTCTGACTTCATAAAGTCCATAGCCATATGTTTGAACAGAGCGGTTTTCCCCGCAGTCAAACTTGTTATAAGATGGACTTGTTAGCGCCAAACGCATTTCACCTAATGACGTCACTGATACGTTATTTGCACGCCAAGTGCAGTTGAACATATTTCCATTCGAATAACCATTTGCTTTTTGCCATAATCCGGAGTTATAGCTGTTAAAAGGGTCAAAAAACGATCCGCCGGTTTGAGCCGAGGCAGTAGAAGTGACTGCAGACAAACTCATAAACAATCCAGTGATAAAAAGCAACAACACTCGTTTCATACGATTAGACATGTTGGTATCCCCTTTCTTTGAAAGCGTTTTCTATATCGATCATACATGATTCTTTTAAAAGGGAACATCAGTCAAAATAATGATAATAACAATCTTCTTACTAGAATCATGTAAGTAAGAAGTATCTCAGTTATTCTGTCTAATATTGAAGATAACTCTAATCAGCAAATAAGCCTATTTGAAAGAAGAAAGCTCGGGTTTGTAATGGATGGGAAAGAAACAAATTTGAATCGAAAGCGATCCTGAGAGCAGTTTCTTATACACCTGCAGGAACTGCGCTTCAGAAAGCAGGTCTAACTGGTGGACATAAATCGTAAAAATAACCCCTTCAAAATTTGAAGGGGGAATGATACATATTTAAGAAGTATGACCTCTACTAGCAACTTCAAATGAATGTCCATCAGTGAAATAACCAATACTTGCTGTATGCCCTCTACGTGCTTCTTGGACATTTTTTTGAGTGTTAGTTAAATAAATGCTGACAAATCCAATTAAAACAATGGCTAAAATAAAGACAGATGCATGCTTAAGTTTCATAAAGACAATCCCCTCTCTGAATTTGTTTACGGGCATAAAGCACTTTCTCATAAAAAACATTAGCTACTTTATGGTCTTCTTTTTCATTATAATACTTCGCTGCATCTGAGGCTAAATCCTCCACGTCTGAAAGCATTGATTTCGATTCTAAATAATTTAGAATCGAATTTAATTTTTCTTTGTCGTCATCAACATGTAAGGCATTAATGAATTCAAACATTTTAGCCATAATTTCATCATTTAAATTCTTGGACAAAGACAGACCATGTGCACACCAAGAAATTGCTTCTGATTGATTCCTCATTTTAAATGTGGTTTTTGATAACATTAACAAGATATCTAATAAACGATTTGAATGCTCGTACCCGTTGTTTTGGTATACTAGTATACCTTCTTTAAAGTACTCAGCTGCCTTTTCATAAACTTCCTCAGCAAATGAACATAAGCCAAGGTTATATAGGGACGAACCTATTAAACGTGGCATGTCGATTTCTCTCGCTTTGTCTAGAGCTTCTTTAAAATGAGGAATCGCTTTTTCAGGATATTCCATATCTAAATAGTTAAGTCCAATAACAAACGAACATTGAATAACCCTTACAGTATAAGTTTCATGTGCTTTATAACTTTCTATTGCTTGAACAATATGATGCATCGACATATGTGTCTGCTTCATATGATAATAAATCTCTGCAACTTTGTAGTGGAATTCTGCTCGCTCTATCTCATCTGCGACAAGTGATAGCTTTTTCTCGGCTTGCTTATAGAAGCTTATGGCATTAAGATATTCGTACTGTTCAAATTCATACATACCCCGGAAAAAGTTAAAATAATATTCAAGAATTCCCTTCAAATCAGTTTGGTTACTTTCGATCTTTTCTAATAAGTCTGAAATTTTAGGGCGTTCTTCGTTCATTGTTTTGGGTTCAAGGTAATCCAGCATCAATTGGTGACGAAAACACATGAGAGAATAGTACAACAATAAATCTTGGTCTTCCTTCATATGCCTTATTTCTTCCTCGACCTCAGCTTTCAATATTTCCGAATCTGGGACACTAAACAATCTTATGTATTTATACCACTCATTTATTTTCACTCCGACTTTAGAAGAAGAGATCATTTGCTCCAAGACAAGCCCTCCTATATTAAATATGTAATATTTTATCATATTTAAATGAATAAGGAAGATTAATGTTATCTTAAAAACGAAAAAATACCCTCCTCAATTAAGAGAACGTAGGGGTTTATTGTGCAGATTCGTAATCCATTGCTTGTTCACTGTCAGAAATGACTTGAGTTGTGGGTCAATCACAATTCCCATTGCAGTTAAAAAAGTTAGAAGTGCATTAATTTCTCTGTCAAATTGTCAACAAATACAATCAAGTCATATATCGTACACGAATAACATGCTTATCGTAAAAATTAAAAAAGAGTTTAAAAAGGCGATAAACATAAGGATATTTGCTAATTGGATTGGTGAATAGGGATTAAACGAACGTAAAACGTAAGAGGGAGTAGGGAAGTGGCTGCTTTAAGTAAATATTGAAGAAAAAGAGGGAATTTTAAGAGAGAAAAACATTGGCACTATGCGGTTTTACGATAGCGATTACGATATAAAATAGGGTGATTTTGAGGCGGAATTAGGAAAATGAAAATATTTGGGTAGGGTGTGGAAATGGCAGTGCTATAGACACGTTTGTTCTTGTTTTTGAGTATTTAGATGTAAATATGCCCCCATATATTTGGTAGTTAAATCCCGATATAATAGCTCTTTTACATGCAATTTAGTTACATATAATGAATATGAAATAATGTTTTATGAGTGCATATATAAATGCGAAAATCAAGAATGTTTTTTAAAAAAACAAAATGATTTCTGGCTTGAGTAGAGACAGATATCTATGTATTTGATCGTTTTCGTAACAGGAAAGATTAAAACAAACACTTATTTTATACTTTTATAAGAAATAGTTGTTCTGATGAAGCACTGCATATATTCAATCTTGTCTTTAATAATGAAGATGGAGAGTCCATCGTTTTTCATATATGTAGGCTTGAATTTTAGAGACGAACTTATACAGCAATCACATCAATGGTATGATCAAGTACTTATATTGCAGCTAAGGGTGAATCAGTCGAGACCATAACAGAAAAGAAGGAATTAGGGAAAGTTGATATTGCATTTGATTTCATACATAAGATACCAACAGAAAGAGGCACTTAGCATAAAAAAGGCAAAGAGTTAAAACTCTTTACCATGAGGTGTTTTCCTTAACCGATTCGCAATAAGCTTCATTAAGTTTACTGCAATAGATACCAAAACAATGATCAAAGCGATCTCAAGTAAGATGATAAGTCCAATATTTAAGTTTAGCCTCTCAAAGTAATCACCGATAAAGGAAAGGAGTTGATAAATACCTAGCATTAGCGCTATAAAGATTGCTCCTAAGACAATTAGAGATTTTTTAGAGAAATCCTTGGCATGTTCAAAATGATAAATGATTAAGAATACAAATAGACAAGCCATAGCAATCTCATGAGTCAACGAATCACTTGCTGAAAACCCTTGCACAATTAAGGAAGCAATTAATCCAATTATTCCGATTATTTTATTCAAGACATCACCTGCTTTGTATGATCTTTAGGTGTCAGCTTACCAATTAAAGGGGAATTTCTCAAGACGATGTACTTTAAAGTTAACTTAAAATCATGATTCCAAGGAGCGAAGATAATGAACGCTTATGTAGTCGATGACAGCAAGTATAAATGTATTTATGTAGGAACTGAATAAGCAGCTGCTTTAAATAATGAATTTGAAAGTGAAACAAGAGTAAGGGTTTGATTCGGAGGCGATCACATAAAAACATTTGAGAAAGAACTGTTAGATACTATACGACAAGCTGAACAAGTCTAAATAAAAGATAGTTTTTTAAATAAACATATAAGGATGGATCGTTATCGGAAAAACACACGTATCGATAACGATCATAGAAGGATGATTTAGTTTATATGGCGGCGTCTCTCTTCGAAGTGATCATGATACTCATTCTGTTTTGATTTGGACTTGAATACAAACCAAATTACAGCAGCTAGTGTATAATCCATGACTTTATCAAAAGTCCAATTCGCAAAATCCAGAAGAAATTTCATTACATTTCACCTCGAGACAAAATGTAATTGAAAGATAGAAACTAAAAAGGTTAAAAAAAATTACATTAGAATCAAAATAAAATATTTATTTTATTGAAAGAGGGTAAGGGAAGGGCTAAAGGGAAGGGCTAATTAAACGCATGAATGATATTAATGACCTGATAAAGCTTATCGCAAGCATTGATCGTCGAACTTTCTATAGCAAAGAAAACATCTCAGGACAATCCAATCAAAAAGCGTATTTCAAATTCAGGACACAGCTATTCTTTGTTGATAAATACACGGGAGAAGACGTTTATCCGTATGAATTACGCCACGATCCAAACGGCTTTTCACACGGAGGTAACGTGTGGCAGCTGATCAATAGTTTTAGAGAATCATCATAACAGGGAACTGTGGCGAGCTGAGGGATTATAAAGAAATATGGGCGTACAGCTATGAGGGATGTATGAAAATTCGCAATAAGGGAAAGGAGATTGGATTTGTAGAAAGTATCGTTTACCCTTATAGTTTGATGAATAGATGAAAATTAAATAAACTAATTAAACCATGTACTAAATTTTCATTAAGCTTTATAGGGCTTGGCACTAAGGAGTTATGTAACGGAGAGTTTATACTCTCCAGGATTCGAAGGAAGGTATGCGGAGTTTACCGTGTTTAGTCTTAAATCTGTGCTTAACCTTACATTAGATAGGCTCAATAAATACATATACATCAGATTCTGACTTTACTTGTTTCATAGAGTGGAACTTACTTCGTTCTGCCTGTGGCATGAATTCCATAAATCCAGCTGCAGTTCCATCGGGATAGGATAGAAGGAATTTTATATCCTTCTTGGTGTAGCCGGTTATGAGAACTTCAGTGTAATCATAATTTATCACTTTCAGCCAATTGTGTGAACGTTTATTGATTTCATAAGGAGAGTCAGCTTTCTTGAGCACGATTCCCTCTAATTTTTTTATTTGGCCAAGGTAAAATAAGTTAGTCCGTTACCTTGAAATTCCTTCGATAACAAAGACATTAGGATGATTCAGTTCAAGTGAATTCAAAACTGTCTTACGCACAGTGAGCGGCTGAGAGGCAATTGACTGACCGTCTTTGCAGATAACATCGAAGACACAGTAAGCAATCTTATGAGCTGATTTTTTGGACATGATATGTTCCATTACAGCTTCAAAGTCAGGAGCACCTTCTGGGGCAGCTACAATGACTTCACAATCTCTAATGTATATCTCCTTTAAACGAAATGGTTCGAATGGAGGTTAATTACAGATATTACTCCATCAGATTTAGAAACAAGAATTGTGATTCTGCGAAAAAAGGATCAGGCTATGGCGGAACAAGACCACTTATAATATAATTTTTAGGTATTTGTAATTAAATTACAAATATTCTTAATATTTGCTTGTGAATTCGTGATATTATATTGAAGGGGACGATCAAAAGCTTTGGGGCGTAGTAATTAAGGATGTTTTAAATAGATACGAGTGCTACCTCATGTCAAAGTCAGAAAAAATATTATAGGAGGTAACATATGTTTAAGTTTACAAAGAAATTCTTAGTTGGGTTAACGGCAGCTTTGATGAGTATTAGCTTGTTTTCGGCAAACGCCTCTGCAGCTAACACAGACTACTGGCAAAATTGGACTGATGGGGGCGGAACAGTAAACGCTGTCAATGGGTCTGGCGGGAATTACAGTGTGAATTGGTCTAATACCGGGAATTTCGTTGTTGGTAAAGGTTGGACTACAGGTTCGCCATTTAGGACGATAAACTATAATGCCGGAGTTTGGGCGCCGAATGGCAATGCATATTTGACTTTATATGGTTGGACGCGATCACCCCTCATAGAATATTATGTAGTGGATTCATGGGGTACTTATAGACCTACTGGAACGTATAAAGGTACGGTTTACAGTGATGGGGGTACATATGACGTGTACACAACTACACGTTATGATGCACCTTCCATTGATGGCGATAAAACTACTTTTACGCAGTACTGGAGTGTTCGCCAGTCGAAGAGACCAACTGGAAGCAACGCTACAATCACTTTCAGCAATCACGTTAACGCATGGAAGAGATATGGGATGAATCTGGGTAGTAATTGGTCTTACCAAGTCTTAGCGACAGAGGGATATCAAAGTAGTGGAAGTTCTAACGTAACAGTGTGGTAACAGATTATCTTTAATCAGGGGTAGCTAACGGGCTGCTGATCGTTCCTTGAGAAATTTTATAATCGTTGTTATTGTGAGTTTACTAAGAAGCGACGGCCTTTTAGTTGGAATCCCAATATATGGATCGAGTATGGTGAATGATTATTAAAATCGTTAGGAATGGTTAAAGGTCGTTTTCTACTAGGTGAACGGCCTTGGCATTGCTGGAGGTAGGGTATTCTCCAGCAGGTTTTATAACTTTCCCTATAAGTGTAATAGAATAGTATTAATTTTTTGTTTAATAGCGATATTTTTTGTAGTCTGCGCTTGCTCACAAGAGACACCTTCATTAAATTAAATTTATCAGATAAAGATTTATACATATCGTTGATTAATTTCGAATTGCTTAGAGACAAAAATGAACAATATGCCAATGTTCTTTAGGAGCTGTAAAAAGATGATCCTTATTTGTTTATTAAGGCTTTAAAAGAAGGATATGCCGTTAATCAACCAATTGAATTTGATGAGGCCATTGTACGTTTCGTTAATGGAGAAGAACTGGCTATTGTCCATAAAGCAACCGGCAAGAGGTTCAATGATTGTGAAAATGAAGAATTTTCCTGATGGATTTACTTTACAGACAATGGATATGTGGTTGTGGAGTGAAATTGTTGAATGCACACAGCTCTTAGTTTTTGATCAGTTAGAAGCTTATTTTAAGAAAGAGTCAGCAACTTCAGAAGATATAGTTTGAAAATCCGGATAACTCTGAAATGTCGTTATATGTTCATATATTAAGAAAGTAAGCGTACCGGCAACTGAAGCTAGGACGCTTTTTTTGTGATGGCACCTCAATAAAACAACAATTTTAATCAGAAGGGAAGTGGGATATACAGGAATTTGAAACAATAACAGTTATAGAACGTATAGTGACTGTAGGGGTTATATTGCTTCATATGAATGTTGTGAAAGGAGTATCCATATGCAATTTCATCATACCCAAAGCGGAAAACAAAACAATCATCCAAAATGGTTGGTAACTATCTTGCTAAGTTGGGGAACATTCGTATTTGCTTTGTTTTTTGCTACTTTAATCGGTTCAATAGCCCACCAAGCAGGAGCTTCTAAACTCTTACAGCAAGGTATACAATCAGGCTTAGTAACATTAATTACTGTTCCATTACTCTACTTTCTTCTCAAACGGACGTCTAGTAGGCCATTTTGCTCTATCGGACTGTCTGGGTGGAGGCAAGCCGTTCCGAAAGCCATTATGGGTGCAATGTACGTCATTATTCTTTCCGGATCTGGATTCACAATCGCCCATTTATTGGACTGGGTCAAAATTTCACAATTTCATTTCTCTATCCATTTAGTTTCAGTATTGCTCTTAAATATGATTATCGCTTTCTATTATGAAGCTTTTCCAGAGGAATTAACTTTTCGTGGGGCGGTGTACTATGCTCTAAACAGGCGATTTAACTGTTTCATGGCCTTGCTCCTGCAGCCGATTCTGTTTGTGCTTGCACCAATAGCTGTAAGTGGTTTGCAGTATATAGCTGGAATTAAGTCACCTGCTATCACATTAGATTACATCGTTTTATTGTTGTCTTTTGGATTCATCCTTCAACTCCTGCATATTGTAACAGGAAGCTTATGGACGTCAATCGCTTTTCATCTAGCCTTTCTCGAACATTCTCGGTTCTTCGTCCTGCAGGGGGAGGAACGCTTTATTACCTATGAAGAAATTGTTCCGGGAACAGGTGCGTTGTTTGTGGTCTTTTTTATGTTGCTTATTGTCGGTACTCTGCTATTAATACCTGTTGCAATAACTCGCCGAAATGCTATTCAATGGTTTAAGAATAAGAAAGATACCCAAGATGTTTGATATCTGAATAAAACAGCAGTTTTAATGAGACATAAATCTCTTGGCACAAAGGGAATAGTGCGGAGGGATTGCCATGAAAATCTTAAACTTTAAATTTGATAATTCTTTCTTTTGAAGTACATGCAGCGTTTACTGCTAATGTGGCTTTTCCAACTGATTAAGATATTCAGATGGATATGCTCATGATGAGTAAAGCGATACTCAAGACAGCTGGCTACACAAATTTCTTCATCCGGGATACATACTTTATAGATAGAGATCACAATTCAGTTTATTGTTCTTGTCACTTTGAAGAAACAAAGTAAATCTATTTGTAAAGTTCGGACGTGACGGAGCTTTAGTCTAGTCTAGATTTAATTCAGGAAGTAGGTATGTCAATTTTAACAATAATTGAGATCATCATAGTGATGCTTACATTGTGAAAGGGGATTTAAACATGCAAGTTTTAAGGATCATATTTGTTCATGTCTTGTCTGCATTATCAGCTGCTGTTGTTTATGTTTTTGGCATTGATTATGATGGCTACATTCCATACTTCTTAATAAGTGTTATTCTGTTTATCTTTTATGTAATCTTTGCTGCACCTGTTCAATATTTCGTAAATCGCAATCCAAAGAGGTTTAACCCGAAATATTTACTCATATACATATTCTTTTCCTTCTTAGTATGGTTATTCTTCACTGTAATTACTGATCCAAAGAACACCTTAGACTTTCTAATGGAATACGAAGTTTACTTATTTAGTATATCATTTGCTGTAATCTTTTGGATCTGGGACTCTGTTTTTCTGCAAAACGAGAAAAAGGCAGCAACTAAGTAGCTCAAGTATTCATAATGCTTATTCTTAATCAATCGAGAAATAACACCTAAAATTCCTATTTGGTATTGTGATCCTCTTTCTAAAATTGCAGACGATAGGGGGATAAGTGTGTAAAACTGAATCCCTCTTATTATAGGATCTTAAATCAGCATAAAAGAGGGATTGACCTCACATTTGCAAAAAAATGAAAGAAAAAATCTACACGTACATTACTGGAGTTGATATCTTAAAAATCTCGCCATCTCTTATATAAAAACGGGGGATGCGGCGGCTTAATGTAGACACCACTTCATAGTTAATCGTATTAAGCATTTCAGCAACTTCATCAACGGGAATCTCAGCTCCCTTTTGGTGACCGTAAATCACAACTTCCTCTCCTTGTTTGCCTTCACTCTCTCCTAAACTAACCATGATCATATCCATTGTCACTCTTCCCGCCACCGGCACTCGTTTTCCGCGATGAAGAACAAACCCGCGATTGGAAAGCGCGCGAGAATAACCGTCAGCATATCCGATCGGGAGTGTAGCAATGACTTCACCGGGATTTGCGATGTATGTAGCACCATAACTAATGGTGCGGGGTTCTGTCAGCATGGTTTTCACATAAGCGATACGCGCCTTTAAACTTAATGCAGGTTCAAGCTTAACGAGATGTAGTTGTTTTATATATGCTGAAGGATATAATCCATATAAGCCTATACCTAAACGAATCATATCAGCGCTAAATTCCGGAAAAGCGATAGCCGCAGCCGTGTTGCTCATATGCACGGTGGGCAGCTCAATGTCTTGGTTTTTTAAAAAACGGAGAAAACGGAGAAATTGATCGTGCTGCAGTCTGGTTAGAGTGGTGTCTTCTTCATCGGCTGTTGAAAAATGTGTAAAGATACCTTCCCATCTTAGGAGTTTACTTGCTGTTAATGCCTTCACTACTGCTAAAAGTTCTTCTTTTGTACGTACACCTAATCGGCCCATACCAGTATCCACATTAATATGAATACCCAATCGGTTAGTACTCGCTTCACTTTCCAATATATCGTTAGCTTTTTTAATCCAATCAACCTGAAATGCTGATAACTCTATATTCCAAGCTGCTGATTTTTTCACACAACTAAGGGATGTAAAACCAAGCACAAGGATAGGCGCTGTAATTCCCGCTTTTCGTAAAACGATTCCTTCCTCCACGCTGGCAACAGCGAGCTCACTAGCCCCGTGTTCCAGTGCATGGCGCGCCACTTCTACAGACCCATGACCATAACCGTTCGCTTTTACGACAGCCATAATTTTGGTCTTTTTTGGTATATGATGGCGTATTGCTCGCAAATTTTTTTTAATGGCATCAAGATTTACTTCGATCCAAACTTCTCGGCAGAGCTTTGTCATCGACGCTTCCTTCCTTCTTATAGAATAGTGTAAAGCGCATTTAGCCGTTAATAAATCCTGTAACATTGATGGTTGGATGCTTTCAATCTGATTTTATTCAACCTTAACTGAAATCATTCAACAGCAAACTCTTGATCTAACGAGAAGATGCTAACCGATGGCCGAAGTCGACAGTACTTTCATTTTTTTGCATATTTGCTGATTAGTTCAATTTTGATTTTCTTCACTTAGGTGAGGATTGATACGGTGACCGAGGATCAGATAGTACATCTAAACAAAAATAGCCTGCCTATGGCTGTAACTTCATTTACTGATTTAATTCAACGATTGCTTGACAACATTGGTATTGGTTAAGGCATGATTTCATAACACTAGGCGTTGTGGATGCTGAAGTAGACATTGATTACTCACTTAAGTCAAAGCTCTATTAGCGAGGGCTCACGTTGTGCTCAAACAAAGACCAGACGCTTAAGAACGATATGATAAGACGAGATACATCAAAGGATAAAGTCCTGTTCATACTAATTGTCGGGAGGTATGCCGACTTATGATACATATTTGGATCACTGGCCTTTTATTATTGGCTCAGCCCAGCGAGCCATCTGACAGTTTAGCGATCACACAACAAGGACGGACGATTGCTACTGTTCACCGCGAAGATTTTACGATGCCTCTTCCCGGTACCCCAATGATTGATCATGAAAAATACCGTAAGTTTATCAAACAGCTTGATCAACAAATTTACCGGGAGCCCATAAACGCCAAGCTTAACGATCAAGGAATCATCATCCCGGGGAAAATGGGTTACAAACTTTATCAACAGGCGTTTAAGGAGAAATTTTATGCCTATTTCTTTGGTCATGGCCCATCCAAAATAGAAGTGCCGGAATTGAACATTTATCCGAAAGTTGACAGCGAGTTGCTTGCTCACATCAGTACGCAGCAATTAGGCCAGTATGTAACTTATTTTAATTCAAGCAATAAAAGCCGTTTACACAATATTTCTCTTTCTGCAAAAGCAATTGACAATCATGTTGTTTTTCCAAATGAGACGTTTTCATTTAACCAAGTTGTTGGGATGAGAACTCAGGACAAAGGATACATGCGTGCACCTATTATCGTGAAAGGTGAGTTGTCTGAAGGTGTAGGCGGGGGAATTTGTCAGGTGTCATCAACATTATTTAATGCTGTCGATCGTGCAGGGCTGCAAATCGTTCAGCGCTATTCTCATACAAGAAGCGTACCATATGTGCCGTCCGGACGCGATGCAACCGTAAGCTGGGGAGGCCCTGACTTTCGCTTTCATAATCAATATAACCAACCGGTCCTAATCCGAGCCAAACGATATGAGGGAAGTATGATTGTTACGCTTTATTCCTCTGATGTCATCAATATCAAACTGCGAAAAGTTCCAAAAGCGCCATCACAGCTACCAAAAGAAATAAATGCCGAGCGATAAATCATAAGCTATTCATTCACCTTATGCAACCTGACGACTTCTTTTATGGGAGGGTGAGTTAGAGAGACATAAGGTTAAGTCCAAATGCTGAGTTCTCTAAACGAAAGCTGATTTTGATTAAATCTTTACTTCCTGGTCGAAATCTTACTGAAATAGCCATCTATTTTTCCGGCAGCTATTTATAAAGAAAAAAGCAACAATTCAAACGTTGCTTTTTCCACTTTATCTTATTCAGAATGTTGTACGCCAATTCCTTACTATGTGGGATTCGACTTTTATTAAAAAAGATTCTTAACGATTATAAAAATGGACTAGTATCTATCCTGGTAGAATTTTTCCCCTTAACTTGTTTTAACGTCGCTACTATAAGAAAGCTGACAATCACTAACAAGAGCCATGAACTCACTTTTCCCAGATGAACGAGACTCCATGTATCGGTTTGGTTTGGGTATTCCCAAGCCCCAAAAAACGTTGCGATATTTTCGGCTATCCATATAAAGAATCCGATGAGCATAAATGAAAGGGCGAGCGGCATACGGTAACGAGTCCCATTCACCTCGTATATAACCCATGATTGCCAAAAGACGATCAAGACAAGTCCAGATAACCAAAAGCGGACGTCAATCCAAAAATGGTGGATGAAAAAATTCAAATAAATCGCAGCGGCGAGAGGTACAACGGCCCAAAACGGCGGCCACTTAACCAGTTCAACCTTAAGCCTCCTCCATGCCTGGCAAAGATAACTGGCTACACTTGCGTACATGAAGCCGCTATACAAAGGCACTCCAAAAATTTTGGAATACCCCTCCTCCGGATAAGACCAAGAGCCCATATGTACCTTGAAAAGTTCAAGAGCAAGTCCAATAAGGTGGAACATTGTGATCACCTTTAGTTCATCACGTGTTTCAAGCCCTGAATACACCATCCACCATTGCATGAGCAGGCAGATGATGAGCAGCCAGTCATACCGTGGCAGAAGGGGAAGCGGTATGATTTGTGTAATTGCCAAAGAGGCAAAAATAACGACAGGAAACAGACATGATAGGGCCTGCTCCCAGCCAAAACAAACGAGCTGTTTAAATGCTTTCATGAATTTTGCCTCCAAAGGTTTTTTTGATTAAATGGAAGGCCTGTTTAGTATAGTACTAAATAGACATAGGGTTATGTGCATAGAATCACCGCCGAGCAACTATCTTTTCCTTTCATGATTATTCCTGCTTTA